>JAJXYM010000051.1 GCA_021780585.1 Deltaproteobacteria bacterium | reverse complement strand
CCTCGGCGCGGCGAATGGCCTCGATCGCGCGGCCCACCGAATGTTGTTCGAGGTCGCCTTCGACCCGGGTCGGCCGGCGGATTCCGGCGGTGTCGATCACCAGCACCTCGCGTCCGCCGACGCTCAGACGCACGTCGACGGGATCGCGCGTGGTGCCCGGACGGTCATCGACGATCGCGCGCTCAAAACCGACCAACCGGTTGAGCAGCGACGACTTGCCGACGTTGGGCCGGCCGATCAGCGCGACCCGCAAATCGGGACGCGCCTCGGGCGCCGCCTCATGCGCGGGCAGCGCGGCGACGATCGCGTCGAGCAGCTCCTCGACGCCGCGGCCGTGCGCGGCGGAAACGCAGGTCACGCTGGCGACGCCCAGCCCGTAGGCCTCGCCGGCGTCGGCGGCCTGGCCGGGATTATCGATCTTGTTGACGGCGATCAGCGTGGGACGGCCGGTTTCGCGCACCAGCGCCAGCGCTTCGGCGTCGGCGCTGCTCACCCCCTCGCGGCCATCGACGACGAACACCACCACGTCGGCCGACGCGACCGCGCGCAGCGCCTCCGCGACGGCGCGTTCGGTGGCCGGTTGGCGCGCGTAAAGCTCGAGACCGCCGCTGTCGACGACGACGAACTCGCGACCGTCATGCATCGCGCGGCCCAGATTGAGGTCGCGCGTGGTGCCGGCGATCGGGCTGACGATCGCACGGCGGCGGCGCACGATGCGATTGAAGAGCGTCGATTTGCCGACATTGGCGCGGCCGACCAGCGCCACCACCGGCAATCCGGCGGCGGCCTGCGCGACTATCCGCGAGGCGTCGTTGGAAGATTTGGCATGGCGCGCCATTTCAGAGACCCAGTTCCTTGAGTTTGCGCGGATCGGCGGTCCAGCCTTTCTCAACCTTTACATGAAGTTCGAGAAAAACCCGGCGGCCGAGAATCTCCTCCAGCTCGAGCCGCGCGGCCGTGCCGATCGACTTGAGCTGGCGTCCGCCGGCGCCGATCACCATCCCCTTGTGCGCTTCGCGCTCGAGGATAATCACGGCGCGAATTTTGGTGAGGTTGCGATCGGTTTCATCCACGAACTCCTCGACCTGAACCGCGGTGGAAAACGGTATTTCCTGACGCATCGCGAGGAAAATTTTTTCGCGCACGAGCTCTTCCGCGAGCATCCGTTCGGTCTGGTCGGTGTATTCGTCCCCCGGCATCAACGGCGGACTGACCGGCAGCGCGGCCGCCACCACCCGCGCCAACTCGTCGAGATTAGCGCCCTTCAGCGCGCTGACCGGCACGATTTCAGCCGCCGGGATAAGCTCGTGAACCGCCTGAATCAGCGGCATCAGGCGCTCCCGCCCGACCAGATCGATCTTGTTGATCGCGACCACGACGGGACGGCCAAGCGCCGCGACGTTTTCGAGCAGCGCGCGATCCTCCTCGCCCGGCGCAACGTTGGCCGCGAGCACGGCGACGATCGCTTCGCCCTCGGCCATGCAGCGGCGCGCCGTCTCGA
The DNA here is from genome assembly GCA_021780585.1 of Deltaproteobacteria bacterium. Taxonomy (GTDB): domain Bacteria; phylum Desulfobacterota; class Binatia; order Binatales; family Binataceae; genus JADMIL01. Next base: position 2,866 of record JAJXYM010000051.1, on the reverse strand, counting down.
CCATCCGGCGGCTCAGCGGGCTGCGCGCCTGATGCAATCCGGGCGCATCGATCAGGATCATCTGGGCGCGGGCGTCGGTGCGGATTCCGAGCACGCGGCGGCGCGTGGTCTGCGGTCGCGGCGTGACGATCGCGACCTTGTGGCCGACGAGGCGGTTCAGCAGGGTTGATTTGCCGACATTGGTGCGGCCCGCCAGCGTGACGAAGCCCGAACGATAATCGTTAACCGTGTCCAACTCGCTCCTGGGTCAATTGATCGAGCGCGGCGCGCGCGGCGGCCTGCTCGCTCTGTTTCTTGCTGCCGCCCTCGCCCACGCCGAGGTCGCGGCCGGCGATCCGGATCCGGGTGGTGAAGCGCTTGGCATGGTCGGGACCGCGCGCAGCCACCAGCTCGTAGACCGGTTGTGTGCGAAACTGGCGATAGGCGACCTCCTGCAACTCGGTCTTGTAGTCGCGTTCCGCCGCCGGTCCGCCGATATCGCCAGCGAATAGCCGCTCGACCACGCGCTGCGCCGGCACGAGCCCTCCGTCGGTGTAGATCGCGCCGATCACCGCCTCGAACGAAGCCGCCAGAATCGACGTTTTGTCGCGTCCCCCGCTCTTCTCCTCGCCCTTGCCCAGGCGCAGCCGCGCGCCCAGGCCGATTTCGATCGCCTTGAGCGCGAGCGTACGCCCATTGACGATCGAGGCGCGCTCCTTGGACAGGGCGCCCTCCTTGGCCTCGGGAAAACGCCGCATCAGCAGATCGGCGATCGCCAGGTCAAGCACCGCGTCGCCGAGGAATTCGAGCCGTTCGTAATTCGGCTCGCCGGGTGACGCGGCGCTCGGATGGGTCAGCGCGGTCAGGAGCAAAGCCGGCGCGCGAAACGCATAGGCGAGGGTCCGTTCAAGGTCGGCGGCGCCGCGATCGCGCGGCGCGGGCCGTTCAGCCCCTTGCGACGTGAGGCGGCGAAATAATCCGGCCAACCAGTTGAGCGCCCGCAACAGACGTACCCTCCACCTCGACTTCGGAATTGATCAAATCGGCCGGCCCGTCGGCGACGACGCGCACGTAGTTGCGGCTGTAGCCGCGCAGCCGGCCTTCAACTTGATCTTCAAGTAACACTTTAACACAAGACCCGACCAACCGGGCGGCGAAGGCCGCGCGTTGCCGCTCGCCCACCTCGCGCATCACCGCCGCCCGCCGCCGGATTTCCCCCGCCGCGACCCGATCGGCGAACTTCGCCGCCGTGGTGCCGGCGCGCACCGAATAGGGAAAGACGTGCAGGTAAGCCAACGGCAGGCTTTGGACCAGGCGCAGGGAATCGTTGAAGTGGTCCGCCGACTCGCCGGGAAAGCCGACGATCACGTCGGCGCCGATCGCCGCCCGCGGCATCGCGGCGACGATCCGTTCGACCCGCTCGCGATAGCCATCGGCATTATACCGCCGGCGCATCCGCGCGAGCACTTCGTCGGCGCCAGCCTGCAGCGGCAGATGGAAATGGGGGCAGAACTTCTCGCTCGCCGCGACGATCGCGATCGCGCGATCGCTCAGCTCCTCGGGATCGATCGAACTCAGCCGGAGCCGTCCGATCGGCGAGCGCTCCGCGATCATCTCGAGCAGCTCTTCGAGCGCGACCGGCGGATCGAGGTCGCCGCCATAGCCGCCCAGATGCACCCCGGTCAGGATCGCTTCGCGAAAGCCGCGATCGTGCAGGCCGTCGAGCGCTTCGATAATCCGGCGCGGCGCGACGCTGCGCGATTGTCCGCGCGAGAACGGGACGATACAGAAGGTGCAGAACTGGTCGCATCCCTCCTGCACCTTGAGGAAGGCTCGGGTATGGCCCTCCAGGGCGACCGCGCCCAACTCGATCGCGGCGCGTTCCTTGCGCAGATTCGAGACCATCACGCGCGCGGAATTGCGCTGCGCCGCCGCCTGTTCGAGGTCGCCGGGCCGGCCGAGGCCGACGACGGCGTCGACTTCGCGCGCCTGGGCGAGGCGTTCGGGATTCGCCTGCGCAAGGCATCCGGTCATAATCACGCGCGCGTCCGGATTCAGTCGCCGCGCGCGCCGCGCCAGGCGGAGGCTTTCGGCGTCGGCGCGATCGGTGACGGTGCAGGTGTTGACGATATAGACGTCGGCCGGCTGGTCGAACTCCCCGCGTTCCATCCCGAGCGCGCCGAGGCGGGCCTCGATCATCGCGGAGTCGTACTGGTTGACCTTGCAGCCGAGGGTGGCGATCGCGAACCGCATCGTGGCGCCCTACTCCGCGATCGCCCGCGCGATCACGCCGCCGCCGAGCACTTCGTCGCCGCGATAGAAGACGCACGCCTGTCCCGGAGTGACGGCGGGACCCGGCGCGGCGAAGCGCACTTCGGCGCGGACGCCGTCGAGCATCCGCAGCGTCGCGGGGATCCCCGGATGGCGATAGCGGATCTTCACTTCGATTTCGGCGTGGGGATTCTCCGCCAGATCCGGATCGAGCAGATTCACCTGTTCGGCGACCAGTCCGCGCGAATTCAGCTCGCCGCGCCGGCCGACCACGACCGCGCCGTCCGCCGCGCGGATTTCGCGCACATAGAGCGGCTCGGCGGCGGCGATTCCAAGTCCGCGCCGCTGGCCGACGGTAAAATGATGCACCCCCGGATGGCGCCCCAGCTCGCGGCCGTCGGCGTCGATAATCCGGCCCGGCCGCAGCTCCGCGCGCTTCGCGGCGCGATCGACGAAGCGCGCATAATCGTTGTCGGCGACGAAGCAGATTTCCTGGCTCTCGGGCTTGTCGGCGTTGCGCAGCCCCAGCGCGCGGGCGCGTGCGCGCACCTCGTCCTTGGTCATCGCGCCGAGCGGAAAGAGGGTGCGCGCGAGTTCGCGCCGGCCCAGCGCGAAG
>JAJXYM010000405.1 GCA_021780585.1 Deltaproteobacteria bacterium | reverse complement strand
GCAGGAGTGCGGCGGTCCGGCGCGCCATCGCCGGCGGCCTCAGGAGCGCGCGCCGGCGGCGCCCGTCGGTCCGGCGGGCAGGGGCGGACGCGTCACGCCGAGCTTGCGCAGAATATCCTCCATCAGGCACCAGCGCGTCAGCGCCGACTGGAACAGGTTCAGCCCCACGAAGAGCGTGAACCAGAGCCAGTAGCGGCTCTGAAAATAGCTCAAGACGACGCTCAGGATGATGAACGTTCCCGCGATCAGGCGAATCCAGCGTTCCGAAGACATGGCGATAGCCCTCCCTCTTCAAGGTGGGCCGGGCGGCGCGCTTTGGCCAGCAAATGGCTGGGGCGGCGGCTCCGGCGCGGCGATATTCTTGACAGCGCATTGGCAAGTAATCAATTATTCAATTGAATTCATAATCCGAAGCGAGAGCGATGTCAAACGAAAACCCCTCCGCCGCGATGTTCGCGCAATTCGCCGTCGTCGCCCGCGCCCTCGGCCATCCCCATCGGCTCGCCCTGATGCAGCTCATGGCGCAGGGCGAATGCGCGGTCGAAACCCTGGCCGATCGCGCCGGACTGACCGTCGCCAACGCCTCGCAGCATCTGCAGCGCCTGCGCCGCGCCGGGCTGGCGACGGCGCGCAAGGAGGGCCAGCGCGTCCTCTATCGCCTGGCCGACGGCGCCGTGGTCGATCTGCTGGGCGCGCTCCGGCGAATCGCGGAGAACAACCTGGCCGAGGCCCGCCAGCTCATCCAGACCTATTTCGATCGGCGCGACAGCCTCGAGCCGCTCACCCGGCGCGAGCTCAGGCGCCTGATGCGCGCGGGCGAGGTGACGGTCCTGGACGTGCGCTCGCCGGAAGAGTTCGCCGCCGGCCATCTGCCGGGCGCGATCAATATCCCCCTGCGGGAGCTCGAGCGGCGGCTCAGGATGCTGCCGGCGTCGCAGCGGGTGGTCGCCTATTGCCGCGGCCCCTATTGCGTCTTTTCCTACGAGGCGGTCGCGCTCCTGCGCGAGCATGGCTACGACGCGCGCCGGCTCGAGGACGGCTATCCGGAATGGAAGGCGGCGCGGATGCCGGTGGAGGCGAACGACGGCGCGGCGCGTCCGTCAGCCCCGGCGCGCGCGGCGGATACGGCGCGGCGGCGATGAACCGGGCGGCGCGGTCCGCGATTCGCGTCGCGGGTCGCGTATTTCCTGTCTTTCGGCCCATGGCCGGCGACAAACCCGGCATGAGATAATTAAGCCGCCCGGCGCCGCGCGCGCCGGAATCGCGGATGCGGAGGCAGTCAGATGAAACCATTGCCCCATCGGTACGAAGCGCGGCTCGCGGGCGGCCCGGAGGGTTACGCGACGGTCTCCGCCGCCGGCTTGCCGGATTTGCCGACGGCGCCGCCGGTCGATTTCGACGGTCCGGGCGACGCCTGGAGTCCCGAGCATCTGCTGATGGCCGCGGTCGAGGCCTGCTTCATGATGACCTTGCGGGCGGTGATGCGCGCGTCGAAATTCGCTTTCATTTCGCTCGAAATGTCGGGTGAGGGAACCGTCGATCGCAAGGATAGCGCGACCCGCTTCACCGCGATCGTGTTGCGTCCGCGACTGACGATCGCGGCCGGCGCGGACCGCGAGAAGGCGCTCAAACTGATGGAGAAGAGCGAAAAAGCCTGCCTGATTTCGGCTTCGCTCGCCTTCAGCGCGCGGCTCGAGCCCGAGGTCGTATTCGGCTGAGCGCGCCGGCGGCGCGGCTAGAGCAGGCGCGCGAGCGCCGGAACTTTCAGAAAGTCGAGCGCGGCCAGATAGAGCGCGCAGATCGCCAGCACCGCGCCGACGAACAGCGGCGCGAGCGGCGCCATCAGCACGCCGCTTACGGCGAGCGCGCAGACCACGACGATATCCACGCCCGACGCGATTAGCATCCAGCGGCTGGGCCGCGACTTCCAGAAATGGCCGCGTTCGCGCACCAGGTAGACCATCCCCTGCCCGGTGAAGACCAGCGTGACAAAGACCAGCGTTTGTAGCTGTGACAACGGCAGGCGCATCACTGTGCGCCCATAGAAAAACAGGCCGAACGAGAGCGCCAGCACCGCCGCGCCGAGCGTGAATCCCGCCGCCATCAGCGGGCCGATCCGCCAGCGGTCGGGAGTGGCCGAAAACGACACATGGTCGGTCGCGATCGACATCGTGACGAAGTCGTTGGTGAACAGCAGCAGCACGATCAGGAGCGGGGTCACGACGAACGACCGCGTGAGCATCACGCCAAGACTGAGGAACAGGCCGACCTCGACGGTCTTGATAATTTTGTTGAGCGTGTAGGTGAGCATCCGCTGGTAGATGCGGCGGCTGGTCTCGACGGCGGCGAGGATATCGGTCAGGCCGGGATTGGTGAGGACGAGACTGGCGGAGGCTTTGGCGACGTCGGTGGCGCTGGCGACGGCGATTCCGACTTCGGCCTGACGCAGCGCGGGAGCGTCGTTGACGCCGTCGCCGGTCATGCCGATCACCTTGCCGGAGCCTTGCAGGGCGCGGATCAGATTGAATTTGTCCTCCGGGAAGACGCCGGCCAGCACCGCGCATTCGAGCGTGATTGCGGGGTCGCGGCGCAGCTCGTCGGCGGCGCAGGCGCGGCCTTCGATTCCGACCTGGGCGGCGACCGCGCGCGCCGTCGCGAGTCCGTCCCCGGTCACCATCGTGACGCGCACGCCGAGTTGGTTGAGGCTGTGGACCAGCTCGCGCGAATCCACGCGCGGCGGATCCTGCATCGCGAGCAGTCCCGCCACGCGCGTCCGATCGGCCGGTCCGGCGGCGACCGCCAGCACGCGATAGCCGCCGGCCGCCAGCCGTTCGACGTCGGCGGGAAGCTCGGGCGGCGCGACGGCGCGCGCGGCCACGGCCTGCGGCGCCCCCTTCAGCGTCTCGATTAGCTGGCCGTTGTCGTCGATCGCCGCCGCGGCCAGCTTGGTCGCGGGGTCGAAAGGCGTGAAGCGCACGCGCCGTCCGCCGGGTGCGACGGCTCCGGGATGGGCCAGGATCGCGAGGTCGATGGGATCCTGCGTGGCCGCGTCGCTGGTCAGCGCGGCGAAGCGCAGCAGGTCGCTTTCGCTGAACGGCGCGTATGGATAGGCCACGGCGAGCGCGAGTCGATTTTGCGTCAGCGTGCCGGTTTTGTCGGTGCATAGCACGTCCATCGCCGCCGCCTCTTCGATCGCCGAAAGCCGCGTCACGAGCACGCCGCGCCCGGCCAGCTCCATCGCGCCGAGCGTCGTCGCCAGCGTAAACGTCGCCGGCAGCGCCACCGGCACGGAGGCCACCAGCAGGATCAGGACGAACGGCAGGGCGTCGCCCGCCGGCAATCCGCTCATCAGCGAATAGACCAACACCGCCAGCGCCAGCGCCGCGTCCATCGCGACGAGCGCCTTGACGATCGCGAAAATCGTGGCTTGCAGATGGCTCGGCGTGCGCGCCGAACCCACCAGTTCCGCGGTCTTGCCGAACCAGGTGCGGGCGCCCGTCGCGACGACTTCGCCGCTGGCCTCGCCGCGCTTGATCAGCGCGCCGGCGTACGCGGTTTTGCCCGCGCCGGCCTCGACCGGAAGCGATTCGCCGGTCAGCATCGATTGGTCGATCAGCAGATCGCCGGCGACAATCGCGATATCGGCGGGCGCAAGATCGCCCATCCGCAGATAAACCAAATCGCCCGGAACCAGTTCCTCGGCCGGAACTTGTCCCCACTGCCCATCGCGCATCACCCGCGCCATCACTTGCAGACGTTTCCGCAACAGCTCGAGCGCGCCGCGCGCGCGGCCTTCCTGGACCATGCTCAGGACGGCGTTGAAGACCAGCAGCGCGCCGATCACGCCCGCTTCGACCGGCTTGCGGAGCGCGAGTTCGAGCGTGATCGTCGTCTCGAGCATCCACGGCACGGGCGCCCAGAACTTCGCGAGCAGGATGAGCAGGGGATGCGATTTTTTTTCGGCGACGGCGTTGCGGCCAAAACGGGCCAGCCGCGCGCGCGCCTCCGCGCTCGAAAGGCCGTGCGCCGCCCGCGCCCCCTCAGGATAAGAACTGCCGCTCGCCATCATCATGCCTCGCGCGCGAAATTACCCACGGCGATGAGCTTCTTCGAATCGCGCGATTGCGGCAATCCCGCGCCTGAAGCGGACCTTGCGCCGACCAGCGAAGACGCGCGATTCCGCGCCGCGTGGATTCGCTCGACCGGCAGCCCGATGCGACAACTTCACTTGCCCGAACGGTTTGTTAAGTGTCTAATTTCGTCAAGAAGCGGAATTTCACCGCAAGACGGCCTTTGACGAACCCTCCCGACTCTGGCCGGTCGCGGAGTTTGCATTGAGGCGTACGCGTGAGCGGATTTGGTAGCATAGCGGTCGGGCGGCGCACGAATCCG
>JAJXYM010000243.1 GCA_021780585.1 Deltaproteobacteria bacterium | reverse complement strand
GCCGCTGCGCCCGCGCCGGCCGGTGCGCCTTCGGCGCATGAGGAGCGCGGCGCCGTCATTGCCTATTTGAGCGACGTTATCGGATGGTACCGTCGGCTCGCGGTTGAAGAGCGCGCCGCCCGTGACCCGGTCGAAATCCTCTTCGTCGCCGACGATCGCGAGATGGCGGGCGAAGTTCTCGCGCTCGCCTTCCAGTACGCGCGCGCCCAGGCCGCGCTGCTCAAATCGATCTACGGCGATAGTCTGATCGAAGCGGGCGCGAGCGCGCCCACGCCCGCCGGCGCGCCGGGCGCGTCCGATCTGCCGGACCTGATCGTGCGCCGCAATCAGACGCTCGCCGCGGTCGCCGCCGCCAAGTCGAATCTGGCCAATCTGCAGGCGCGGATCGCCCGCGCGCCGCGGCGCGATCGCGGCGCGCTGCAACAAAGAATCGTCAACGCCGAGGGCGAAATCGCCCTTTCGCAGTCGCAGCTCGATTCGCTTGACGCGCTAATCGCGTTCGAGTCCGGGGGCAATCCCGGCCCCGGCAGCGCCACCGGCCTGAGCGCCCAGATCGACGAGCTCGAACGCACCGTGCCGCAGTTCGCCGAAGCCGCCGACAAAACCGCCGCCGCCGCGGCCGGAGCCAATTCCGGTTCGGCCGCCGTGCTCGGTTTCTTCGGCGGCTTCGGCGAACTGCTCCGGCTGACGCACAAGGATCAGATGCTCGACGATTCGGTCAAGGCCACGCGCCGCCTGGCCGAGGGCGTCGAACGCGCGCGCGCGCCGCTGCTCGCGATGCTTCAGGAGATCAGCCGCCAGGGCGCGCGCGCCGCCGCCCAAACCCGATCCAGCGATATCGCGACTCTCAACGCCAGCAAGCAGGCCTTCGAGGCGCTCACCGCCCGCCACAAGATGATCGCCGACGCGCTGATGCCGCTCTCCAAGCAGCAGGTCACGCTGGATCTGTACGCCGCCAATCTCGATCGCTGGCGCGGCTACGTCGCCAACAGCTTCAAACGGGAGGTGCGCGCGCTGGTCCTGCGCACCGCCGGCTTCGCCGTCCTCTTCGGCTTTATCTTCGCCGCCGCCGCGCTCTGGCGCATCCTGACTTTCCGTTATATCGCCGATCTCCAGCGCCGCCATCAGTTGATGAAGGCGCGCCGGCTGGTGCTCGCCGTGGTCGTGATCCTGATCATCCTGCTGGATTTCGCCAACGAGCTTGGCGCGCTCGCGACCATCATGGGCTTCGCGGCGGCGGGCGTCGCGGTGGCGCTGCAGAACGTGTTTACCTCGATCGCCGGCTACTTCTATCTGAGCGGCCGTTTCGGCGTGCGCGTCGGCGATCGCGTGCAGGTGGCCGGCGTCACCGGCGACGTGCTCGAAGTCAGCCTGTTCAAGCTCACCATGATGGAGCTGTCGGCCGCCTCCGACGCGCCGCAGCCGACCGGCCGCGTCGTGGTTTTTCCCAATTCGATTCTGTTCCAGTCCAACGGCAATTTCTTCAAGCCGATCCCCGGCGCCAACTACGTATGGAAGGAATTGCGCCTGACGCTCGCGCCGGATTGCGACTGGCGGCTGGCCGAAAAGCGCGTCGAAGAGGTCGTCGGCGAGGTCTTCGCCCGCTATCGCGACGCGATCACGCGCGACTATCGTTACGTCGAAACCAGCCTCAACGTGCGCTTCGACACGCCGCGTCCGCAAACCCGGATGCATCTGGACGCCGGCGGGATCGAGCTCGTATTGCGCTATCCGGCGCCGATCGCGCTCGCCACGCAATCGGCCGACGAGCTGTCGCGCCGCCTGCTCGACGCGATCGGCCGCGAACCGGCGCTCAAGCTGGTCGCGACCGCGACTCCGGCGCTGCAGCGCGCGCCCGAACCGCCCCCCGCGCCGCCGTCCAACGGCCCCTCCGCGAAGGCGTGACGCCCAGCCAAGGATGAAGAATCGCAAATCCGGTGAAAACCAATTATTGGCGGGTCGGATGAACCCTCGCTCTGATTTCGCCCGCTTGAAATTATTTGCGGCTTTCTCCGGGATTTGGTTGGGGTTCGCGGTAATCTATTTGTCGCTGCGAACCAACCAATACACTGACGTCGACGGAGCGCTTAGGTGTCTGACTATTTATTGGCGTCGCCCGCCGTACGTCGGCCCGAATAACCATTTGCTGTACCCGGCCAACGTCTATGCATGGGCCCGTTTATTGAAGGCGCTCGGGTTTGGCTGGAGCGGGCCGGAATCGTTCATACGATCCGTCCAGGCTATGAATGCGATCTTTGCCGCCGGCGCGGTGGCGCTGGTTTATCTTCTTATCCGGCGGCTCACGGGCGCCGGTTTAATCGCAATTGTATGCACGCTGATTTATGGAACGTCGCGCGCCGTTTTGATTCACGCGACCAACAGCGCCGAGCCCGTTGTCGGTTTGTTTGTGAGCCTCGTTGCGGCGGCGCTGGCGATAGAAGGATTGGTCCGCGCAAAACTATCGTTGCTCGTATTTTCGGGAGCCGGCCTCGCGCTGGCGCTGGCGAATTACGAGTCGATGTTCCTGATTGCGCCCCTGGTTTTCGTCCTGAGTCTGATTTGGCCCGAACGCTCAGAGACGCGCGGGGAGATCAATTTCGATGAGTTCAGGATTCCAGGCCGCTTCAACGATTTCGCGCGACGGTCGATCAGAGGCTTTGCAATCGGCGCCGGCATCCTCGCCGGCGTGGCCATAATTTACGGAAGCGCATACCGCAGGATCGGCTTAACAGCAACGGGCCAAATGCTTCGGCGCTTCACGCAAATGGGCGGTAGCCCAAAAGTTTACGGCGGATTTTCCCTGAGCAAGGCGGTCAACTTCATTGTCGGACTGACCGGTAACCTCGTTGCCGTTCTGCCGCCCGATTACCAGGGCCTGAGGCGGTTGCTTCCACAAGACGGAAATCCGACCCGGATTATCTTGATGACAAGCGTTGGCGTCATCATTTTCGCTATCGCGGTGGCCGGCTCCTTGCAGCTTGTTCCGCGGCGAGGACGCCCTGGTCCATCGCGGTCTGCGTTGACGCTGCTCGTGGTCGCATTTTCCTGCGTCTTCCTTCCAGTTTTTTACTGGGATCCAATCTACGACAAGCTCTGGCTGCAGCCGCTTGCATTGGCGACGATTGTCGCCGGCCTGGCATCCAGCCGCGCCAATGGAGCAAGCGTTCGAATTTTTGCGCTTCTAGCGGGAGCGTTGCTCATATTCGAAATCATTGTAAATATCCCGCTGATACTCCGTGGCCACGCTCGGAAAACGGAATGCCTTGACGATGCGCGCGCAGTCGCGGGAATCGTGCGCCCGGGCGATAAAGTAATTGCGGATTTCGATCCGGTCTCCACCCTCTGGGCGGGGCTTTATAACGAAAATCCGTCGCGCGTACTTGTCTTTCCGGCGGTGAGGCCATCGGAGTCAATCTCAACCGTCGCGCGCTGGGAAATGCGGTGCGCGATCGCCGGATGCCGGCTGCTCTTTATCAACCTGCTCGACCAGACGGAGCAGGGATGGCAGGCGTTTCTCGGGAGCCGCGTCGGCGTCCCATACCAGGCACTTTCCAATTATCGCGGCGATAGCAAAACGCTTTTGCAATTCACTTGCGAGCAAGGCTCTTTGCGTGAATTTCTACCTAAAAGCTCAGGAAGGACCAGCTCACCAGTGAATAAATCGCCAGCAAGGGCGCTGGTCAATAAATGAAAAGGGCCGGCGGGAGGAGTCTCCCGCCGGCCGGAACGGACGGCAACAATCCGGGAATTGTCAAATCGCTACGGCACGCATAGCCACTGATTATTGATTCCGTCCACCCACGAGCCCGTCTTGGTCCCGATATGCGTGCAGGTCGCCGGCGGATTCGCCGGCGGATCACAATCGCTGCAATAGAAGCGCCCGCCGTTCAGCACCGTCGTCGGAATCTTCGCGTACGGCATCCCGACGCTCACCAGAATCGAGCCGTACGCGACGTCGCCGGTGGTGTTGCGGGCGGGCGGCACATATGACGTCGTCGCCTGTCCGGTGTCGTTGACCGAGGTCGCCGATCCCGCCAGTCCCGTGACCAGCGCCGTGCCCTGCGCGCCCTTGAGGACGTCCCACGCGGCGCATCCGCCTTCGGCCGTCCACGCGATCTGGATATAGTCAGACGAACTCAGCGCGGCCGGACCGTTAGCCACCGTATTCGACGATGGCGAGGCGTTGGTCACGCCCCCGTTCGCGTCGTGACAGACGACGTAATACGGGCCGTAAGTGGTCGTGCCGGTCGCCCCTTGTACGGTGATCGCGGGCGCGGCCGGATCGGCGATCGCGTTAACGGTGACGTGATTCAGCCCCGCGTCGAAGGTCGGCACATTGCGCAGTTCGAGCGAATTGAGCGCATTCTTCGCGCCGACCGTCTGCACATATCCCGGA
>JAJXYM010000355.1 GCA_021780585.1 Deltaproteobacteria bacterium | reverse complement strand
TTCGTTGCGGCGCGGGCGGATTTCGCCGTGGCGCTGCGCGCGCCGCTCGTGGCGTGGCGCGACTATTTCCTGCGCGTGCGCGCGGCCGGGCGCGCCGGATCGGAGCCGATCGCGCCGCCGATCGACTTGGGCGAGCGCATCGCGCCGCTCGCGGCGAACCTCGAGCGGACTGCCGCGGCCGCGCCCACGGCGGCGCTGATGGCGCAAAGCGAGGCGTATCGGCGAATCGCCCTGCGCGCCGCCGAGCTTGACGAGGCGTTCCGGCGAATCCGTGTGAATTGACCGGAAAATTACGCGCGACCGGTTCCAAAGTGCGCTGCCGCGCGTGGGATTTTCATCTAAAATGACAGCGGTGAACCCGGAAACTGAATTTGCGCCGATGGCGCGACCGTCGCCGCATCAGGCGCGGCCGGAACTGCGCGACCTGACGCTGGCGGAGCTGGAAGCCGCCGTGAATCAGTGCGGCGAGCGATCGTTCCGCGCGCGCCAAATCATGGCGTGGCTATGGAAGCGCGGGGCGGATTCGTTCGCCGCGATGCATGATCTGCCGGCCGCGCTGCGCGCGACGCTCGCCGCACGCTTCACCATCGGAACTCCGGAGGTCGCCTACGCGGCGCGCGCGACCGACGGCACGCGCAAGCTGCTGCTCGCGCTCGCGGACGGCGAGCGGATCGAGAGCGTGATCATCCCCGCCGGCGATCGCGTGACGCTCTGCGTTTCGAGCCAGGCGGGATGCGCGATGGGCTGCGAATTCTGCGCCACCGCGCGGATGGGTCTGCGGCGTAATCTTGGCGCGGGCGAAATCCTCGGCCAGATCGTCGCCGCGCGCCGCTATCTCGACCCCGGCGAAACGCTCACGAATTACGTCTTCATGGGGATGGGCGAGCCGCTGGCCAACTATTCGCGGCTCGGGCCGGCGCTGGCCGCGATGACGGCGGCGTGGGGGATGGGCGTGTCGCCGCGCCGGATCACCGTTTCGACCGTCGGCCTGGTCCCCGCGATGGAGCGGCTGCTGGCGGACTTCGAGGTTAATCTCGCCGTCTCGCTGCATGCGACCACCGACGCGGTGCGCGACCGGATCGCGCCGATTAACCGGCGTTTTCCGCTCGCCGAACTAATCGGCGCGTGCGCCCGCCTGCCGCTCAAGCGCCGGCGGCGGATCACCTTCGAATACGTGATGCTGGCCGGGGTGAACGACGGCGACGACGACGCGCGGCGGCTGGTGCGGATGCTTGCGCCAATCCGGGCGAAAGTGAATCTAATCATGTTCAATCCGTTCGCCGGAGCGTCGTTTGCGCCGTCTTCGCGCGCGCGCGTGGAGGGCTTTCAAGCGATCCTCCATCAAGGTAACTTGACCGCAACTATCCGCGAGAGCCGCGGACGCGATATCGCCGCCGCCTGCGGCCAGCTCTATGCCGAGCGGGCGGAAGCGGGCGCGGCGACGAATTCCGGCTCCGCGCGGGCGTGAAAGTTTCGCATGGCGAAAACCGTACTGGGAATAATCGGCGGCAGCGGCTTCTATCAAATCGACGGGCTGGAGCGCGTCGAACGGATCGAACTCGACACCCCCTTCGGCGCGCCCTCGGACGCGTTTTACCGCGGCGCGGCCGGCGGCGTCGAAATTATTTTTCTCGCCCGCCACGGCGCCGGCCATCGGATTCTGCCGAGCGAACTCAACTATCGCGCGAATCTGTGGGGCATGAAGAAGCTTGGCGCCGAGCATCTGGTGTCGGTCAGCAGCGCCGGCAGCATGAAGGAGCATATCGCGCCGGGCGAGCTGGTCGCGCCGGATCAGTTTGTCGATCATACCTACGCCCGCCGGCCGAGCTTTTTCGGCGAGGGGATCGTCGCCCACGTCTCGCTGGCCGATCCGGTATGCGCCGATTTGCGGCGCGATCTCGCCGGGGCCGCGCGCGCGGCGGGCGCGAAGGTGCATGACGGCGGCGTCTACTTCTGTATCGAGGGGCCGCAATTCTCGACCCGCGCCGAATCGAATCTCTATCGGAGCTGGGGCGTCGACGTGATCAGCATGACCGCGATGCAGGAGGCGCGGCTCGCCCGCGAGGCCGAGCTGTGTTACGCCGTGCTCGCGCTGGTGACCGACTACGACTGCTGGCATCAAAGCGTCGCGGCGGTCGATATCGGGGAAATTCTGCGGGTGATGCGGCTCAATGTGGCGATCGCGCAACGCGCCGTGCTCAATCTGGCGGCGGCGCTCGGCGGGCGGGAGCGGCGATGCGCCTGCGGGAGCGCGCTCAAGAACGCGATTATCACCGACCATGCGGCGATTCCGCGCGAAACGGCGGCGCGGCTCGAGCCGATCGTGGGCAAGTATCTCAAGTCCTGAAGCGCCGGCGGAGCGCCGGAATATACCAACTCAATCGGTAACGACTAATTGAAATGAGCATTCTTGTAGTAGGCAGTATCGGATACGATACGGTCGAAACCCAACGCGGTTCGGTCGAGGCCGCGCTCGGCGGTTCGGTCAGCTATTTCGCGCTGGCGGCGCGCTATTTCGCGCCGGTCAGCGTGGTCGCCGCCGTCGGCACGGACTTCCGCGAAAGCGACCGCCGGCTGTTCGCGGAACGCGCGATCGATCTGCGCGGGTTGGTGACGCGCGAAGGCGCGACCTTCCGCTGGCACGGCCGTTATCACGAGGACATGAACGTGCGCGACACGGTGAGCCTCGCGCTCAACGTCTTCGCCGACTTCACGCCCGAGCTGCTGCCCGACCAGCGCCGCGCCGATTTCGTTTTTCTCGCCAATATCTCGCCCGACCTGCAGCAGCACGTGCTCGGCCAGGTCGCGAGCCCGCGCGTCGTCGTCGCCGACACCATGAACCACTGGATCGCCAACGACCGCGCCGCGCTGGTGCGCCTGCTGTCGCGGATCGATATCCTGACGCTCAACGACGAAGAGGCGCGGATGCTGAGCGGGGAGCATAATCTGGTCAAGGCGGGCCGCGCGATCCTCAAGATGGGACCGGACACCGTGCTGGTGAAGCGCGGCGAATACGGCGTGCTGCAGTTCAGCCGCGAGGGGCTGTTCGCGACGCCGGCCTATCCGCTCGAGGAGGTGACCGATCCGACCGGCGCGGGCGACAGCTTCGCCGGCGCCTTCATGGGCTATATCGCGCGCAAGGGCGCGGTCAGCGAATCGGCGCTGCGCACGGCGGTGGTTTACGGCTGCGTGCTCGGGTCGTTCGTGGTCGAGGAGTTCTCGGTCAACCGGGTCGCGATGCTGACGTGGGAGGAGATCGAGCGGCGTTATCGCGATTTTATCGAGCTGACCGACTCGCATCATTCGCGATGGATCTCTCAATAGTTGTTCCGCTCTACAACGAGCGGGATAACCTCGCCCCGCTGCACGCGGAGCTGGCCCGCGTGCTCGGCGCGCTCGGCCGCGAGTACGAGATTATCTTCGTCGACGACGGCAGCGACGACGGCGGCGACGCGGCGCTGCGCGAAATCCGCGCCGGCGACCCGCATGTCCGCGTGATCCGGCTGGCGCGCAATTCCGGCCAGACCGCGGCGCTCGCCTGCGGCTTCGGCCATTCGCGCGGCGCGGTGGTGGTCGCGATCGACGCCGACGGCGAAAACGATCCCGCCGATATCCCGCGCCTGCTCGAGCGGCTCGACGCCGGCTTCGATCTGGTCAGCGGCTGGCGCGTCGATCGCTGGCGCGGCGCCGCGCTGACCCGGCGGATTCCCTCGCTCGCCGCCAACGCGCTGATTTCGCGGATCACCGGGGTCGCCCTGCACGACTACGGATGCACGCTGAAGGCGTATCGCGGCGAACTGGCGCGCCGCCTGATGCTCTACGGCGAGATGCATCGCTTTGTCCCCGCGATCGCGGCGGAGCAGGGCGCGCGGATCGCCGAGCTTCCGGTGGGTTTCCGTCCGCGCCGCGCCGGCCAATCCAAGTACGGCCCCGGACGCATTATCCGCACCGTGCTGGATCTGCTGACCGTGCGTTTCCTGTCGGGCTATTCCACCCGTCCGATCCAGGTCTTCGGCGCGATCGGCGTGATGCTCGGCGCGCCCGGAACCATCTGGACCGCCGTGCTGGTGTTCGAAAAGGTCGTGTTGGGTTATTCGCTGGGGAATCGCCCGGCGCTGTTGCTGGCGGTGCTGCTGGTGGTGGTGGGGGTGCAGTTCGTCAGCCTCGGATTGATCGGCGAGATGATCGCGCGCACCTATCATGAATCGCAGGGCAAGCCGATTTACGTGATCAAGGAGGAGTTCTGAACCCGCGATGAATATCGCAGTCGTCGGAACCGGCTACGTCGGTCTGGTGAGCGGCACCTGCTTCGCCGAAAGCGGCAACGAGGTGATCTGCGTCGATATCGATCACGCGCGGATCGCGGCGCTGACCGCCGGCCGCGTGCCGATCTACGCGCCCGGCC
>JAJXYM010000303.1 GCA_021780585.1 Deltaproteobacteria bacterium | reverse complement strand
TCTTTGCGCGGCGCTTTCGATCCGCTCAAGGGCGGCGGCGCCGTCGGCGACTGAAAATTCCGTCGGCTTCGCCTCCGCGCCGCCGGACGTTAGACTTTCGTCGCGTGCATCCGCAGGCTCACAACGTCGCGGCTCCGGATTCGCCGCGAACGGGCGCGGCGCCGCCGCCGCGCGCCGCCGCGGGGCTGCCGATGGTTGGCTTGGGCGCGGTAATCGGTCTCGCCACGACGCTGTTTTTCTTCCATCTGGGCGCCTATGGCCTGTTTGAACCCGACGAAGGCCGCTATGCGGAAATCGCGCGCGAGATGCTCGCCAGCCGCAATTTTATCGTTCCCCATCTCAACTACGTTCCCTATATCGAAAAGCCGCCCCTGCTCTATTGGCTGACGGCGCTCGCGATGCGGCTATTGGGCGTGAACGAATTCGCCGCGCGCTTCGCCAACGCGCTGGCCGCATTCGCCGGCGTCGCGCTTACGTGTGCTTTCACCCGGCACGTCTTCGACCCGCGCCGCGCGATCCTGGCCGGCGCGATCCTCGCGACCAGCGCGCTTTACGCCGTGATGGCGCAGGTGCTGACCACCGACATGCTGCTGACCGCCCTGACCACGGCCGCCTTTTTCGCGCTCTTCCTCGATTGGCGCGACGGCGGCGGCTGGCGCTGGTGGGCGTATCTCGCGATGGCGCTGGCGGTGCTGACGAAAGGCCCTGTCGGCGCCGCGCTGCCGCTCACGGCCGGCGCGATTTTCCTTTGGCGCGAAGGCGCGCTCGCCGGCGCGTGGCGACGCTTCAGCCTGATTCCCGGCGCGATTTTGATCGCGATCGTCGCTGGTCCGTGGTTCGTCGCGATAACGTTGCGGCTGCCCGGCTATTTCGATTTTTACTTTATCGGCGAACATTTTCGCCGCTTTTTCCAGCCCGGCTACAGCCATAAGGAGCCGCTTTATTATTTCGCGCCGGTGCTGCTCGGCGGCCTGCTGCCGTGGACGCTCACGCTCCCGCTGATTCCGTGGCGCTGGCTCAGGCCCAACCCAGCGCGCCGCTATTGCCTGATCGCCGCGGCGGTGGTCCTGGTGGTTTTTTCGCTCGCCCGCGCCAAGCTGGTTCCGTATATCCTGCCGGCCTTCCCGCCGCTCGCGGTGATAATCGCCGACGGTCTCGCCAGCACGCTCGAATCCGGCGCGGCGCGCCGCCTCGCCTGGCTCGGCCCGCTGCTCGGATGCGCCAGCGCGGCCGCGTTTACCGTAGCGCTGACGGCGACGCACTTTCGCGCGCCCTATCCCGCCGTCGTGCGGCCCGCCCTGTACGTTGCCGGAGCGGTCCTCGCCGCCGGCGGGATCGGAGCCTTCGCCGCGTTCCGACTCCGCCGCGGCGCGATCGGTCTGGCGGCGTTCGTCGCGACCGCCGCCGTGACCATTATCGTTATCGGGTACGGCCGGCTGATGGCCGAGCCGCTGCGCTCCTACGCCACCCTCGCCCGCACGATCAATCGACTGGAACCCGACGCGCGTCTGGTATGCTATCCGCGCTATGTCCAATCGTTGCCGTTCTATGCGCGCCGCCGCGTAATCGTGGTCGGCGGATGGACCGAATTGACCTTCGGCGCGGAACATTCCGCCGACGCGGCAAATTACTTCTTCACCCGCCGCGCCGATCTGGTTCGCCTGTGGAACGACCCGCGGCCGACGGTCTTCGTCATCGATCGCGCCGCGCTGCCGGTCCTGCGCCGGATCTTCGGTCCGTGGCGCGAAATCGCCGCCGATCAACGGAAGGTCGCGATCATGCGCAGCTCCACCGCGCCCGCCGCCGGCGCGAATCCTCCAAACGCCGCGTCCGCGAGTATTCGTGATCGATCGCCCGCCACATCCGCCAATGAATAACTCGCCGGAAACGACGCTCACGCCGTCGCCGCCATCGCCGGACGCGACTGCTCGCCGCCGCAATCCCTATCTTGCCTTCGCACTCCGCGCCGGGGCGGGAGTCGCCGTCGTCACTGTGATTCTATGGCGGGTCGATGCGCGGCCGGTCTTCCATGCGCTGGCCAGCGAACGCTTCGGATGGTTCGGCGCCGCCATCGCCATCTATCTTGCGGGGCAGGCGATCTCGACGTGGCGATGGCGCCTGCTGGCGGGACTCAATGCGATCGACGGCCCGTTCCACGAATATCTCGCCTACTATTTCGTCGGGATGTTCACCAATCTGTTCGTACCGGGACTGATCGGCGGTGACGCCGCGCGCGCGCTCTATCTCGGCCGCCGCCACAACCGGATCGGAGCCGCCGTCGCCTCGGTGGTTTACGATCGCGGAATCGGCCTCGCCGCGCTGTTCTGGTTCGCCGCCGCCGCCGCGCTGACCATCCGCACGATCGCGCTGCCGGCCGCGCTTACGCGCGCGGTTTGGCTCGCCGGCGCGCTCACCTTCGCCGGATGGCTCGCCGCGCCGCTGATTGGTCGCGCCGCAACCAACCTGGGCGGACGCGCCGGACGCTTCGTCGAGCCGATCCTGCCCTACCTGCGCCGGCCGCTCGCCACCGTCCCCGCGATTATTCTGTCGCTGGTCCTGCAGGCCTCGATCGCCGCCGCACAGTTCCTGATCGCGCGTGGCCTTGGCCTCCCGACCCCGCTCGCCGCCTTTATGCTCTGCGTGCCGATCGCCAACGTCGTCGCCAGCCTGCCGGTCACGCTCAATGGCCTCGGCGTGCGCGAGGCGGCCTATCTTATACTGTTCGGCTATGCGGGCGTCGCCCGCCCGGACGCGATCGCCCTCGGCCTGCTCTGGTTCGCCGCGACCACGCTCGGCGGCATGACCGGGGTCGTCGCGTTCATCACGACCCGGCTCCCGACGCCCGACGATTACGACTCGACGTTCACGCCGTTCGCCGTCTCCGCAGGTGATTCCACGATGCAAAACCGCCGCTGAGGACGTTTCGCGAGCGCTTGCGGCGCGATCCGTCGCCCGGCGGCGCGCGCTAAGAGCGAGGCGAATTTTCGCCGAAAGTCGGCGTTGGAAGGCAAAAATCCAAACCATTATTGCCTTGCCGATAGGGCCTTTGTATAGTTTCCGCTAACCTTTCGGACAGGCCCGGCCGGAGACTGCGCGCATGGACGTTATGAAGACTCTCTTCCTGAATCCGCCCTCCTACGACGATTTCGACGGCGGAGCGGGCTCGCGTTATCAGGCCACGCGCGAAGTCTGGTCGTTCTGGTATCCGACCTGGCTGGCCTATCCCGCCGGGATGATCCCTGGCGCGCGCCTGCTCGACGCGCCGCCCCACGGCTACACGCCCGCGCGCACCGTCGAAGAGGCGAAGAAATACGACTTTGTCGTTATCCACACCTCGACGCCGTCGCTGCGGATGGATGCGCGGACGGCGGAATCGATCAAATCCGCCAATCCCAATTGCATTATCGCGTTCGTCGGCGGCCATCCCACCGCCCGCGCCGAGGAGACGCTCAAGCTCAGCTCCGCGATCGATATCGCCGCGCGCAAGGAGTTCGACTATTCGATGGTCGAAGTCGCGCAGGGCCACGACTGGGCGAAAATCGCCGGGATCAGTTATCGCAAGAACGGCGTCATCTCGCACAATCCCGACCGCCCGGCGCTGACCAACGAGGAGCTCGACAAGCTGCCCTTCGTCTCGGACGTTTACGCGCAAAACCTCGACTATCTGCGTTACAACAGCCCCTACTGCCAGTATCCCTACGTCTCGTTGTACACGGGGCGCGGATGCCCCGCGCGCTGCACCTTCTGCCTGTGGCCGCAGGTCACACAGGGCCATAAGTACCGCGTCCGCAGTCCCGAAAGCGTGTATGAGGAGGTCGCGTCGCTCAAGCACAAGTTCCCCAAAATGAAGGAACTATTCTTCGACGACGACACCTTCACCGCCGACCCGATGCGGGCGCGCAAAATCGCCCAGTTGCTCAAGCCGCTCGGGATCACGTGGTCGACCAATTCGCGCGCCAACGTCGATTACGAAACCCTCAAGATCATGAAGGAGAGCGGGCTGCGGCTGTTCGTCGTCGGTTACGAGAGCGGCAACGCCGAAATCCTCAAAAATATCAAGAAGGGCGTGCGCCTTGACGTCGCCCGCCGTTTCACCAAACATTGCCACGACCTCGGCATCCTGATTCATGGCACCTTCATCCTCGGATTGCCCGGCGAGACCAGGGCCACGATTGGGGAGTCGATGGCGTTTGCGCGCGAGATGGACTGCGAGACCATCCAGGTCTCGCTCGCCTCGCCCTATCCCGGCACCGAATTGTTCGAGTATGTGACCGCCAATGGCTACCTCGCGGTCGATCCCTTGCTCGACGAGTCCGGCTACCAGAAATGCACCGTGCAATATCCCGGACTCACCAACGACGAAATCTACGCCGCCGTCGAACGGTTTTATCGCAGCTTCTACTTCCGCCCGCGCTATATCTTCAAGGCC
>JAJXYM010000156.1 GCA_021780585.1 Deltaproteobacteria bacterium | reverse complement strand
CCGGCCGACCCTTAATTTTCGGCGGCCTTGGGCAGCGGGAAGTGAATCCGCTCCTCTTTCAACTTCATCAATTCAACGGCCGCGCCGCGACGCGAAAATGCGCCGATTATCTCTTCCACCAGCCATTCCGGCGACGATGCGCTGGCCGTCAGCCCGAGCGCTCGCACCCCCGCCAGCATTTCGGGCTCGACATCCGCCAGCGAATCGATCAGGTAGGCCCGCCCGCCACGCATCCGCGCCACTTCCACCATCCGGTTCGCGTTCGAGCTTTGCCGCGATCCGACCACCAGCACCACGTCGCTTACGCCGACCAACTCCTTGACCGCGTTTTGCCGATTCTGCGTCGCGTAGCAGATATCGTCGGTCTTGGGCGTCGCTATCGCCGGAAAGCGTTGTTTGAGCGCCTCCATGATATCGCGGGTGTCATCAACGCTCAGCGTGGTCTGCGTCACCGCCGCGACCGCGTTCGCATCCGGAACTTCGACGGTCTCGGCCTCTTCGACCGTTCCCACCAGAAGCATCCGCCCCGGCGCGACCCCGAGCGTCCCTTTGACCTCTTCATGGCCGGCATGGCCGATCAGAATCACGGTCTTGCCTTCGGCCGCGTAACGCTCGACCTCGGAATGGACCTTGGTGACCAGCGGACAGGTCGCGTCGATCACCCTGAGCTGGCGATTTGCCGCGCGGTCCCATTCGCTGGGCGCGACGCCGTGCGCGCTGAAGATCACGCGCTGGCCCTCCGGCACTTCATCGAGGCATTCGACGAAAATCGCTCCCTCCCGCTCCAGCGCCTCAAGCACGAAACGGTTATGCACTATCTGATGGCGCACATAGAGCGGACGGCCATATTCGCGTAGCGCGCCCCGCACCGCTTCGACCGCGCGATCGACGCCCGCGCAAAAACCGCGCGGCTCCGCCAGGATGATTTTTTCAACCGTTATTTCGCTGGGTAACATCGATATGGTTTCTGTTAAACGATACTGGCCGTTCGGTCAATATCCTGTCAATGGCGCACATCGCCGGAATCAGGGCGCTCGGGCGGAGGAATCGGGGCGATGCGCGAGGTCCGAAGCAAACGCCCCAGCCCGGATCGCAATGATTTGGACTCGGCCGTGCTCGCCTTCAGATGAGGTTCAAGCGCCGGAAACTAAAGGCGGACCGTTGGCAGGTCTTGAGATCCGAAGCCGCCCCCCCTGCGATTTACCCGCCTCAAATTAGATCAGTCACGGGGCGATAGAACCTATTTTCTTCCACCGCCGGCGTTTTTTCCACACGGTCTTCCACTGCTAAATAGTTACTTCGCAGGGAACGAAATTCAGTCGCAAGAGAGGGCCGATCGTGGCGTCTCCGCCGCAGTAGAGGGCGCCGTCGATCGTTACTTCCGTGCCGAGGTTGCACGCGGAGTCGCTGTCCAACGTGCCTTTGACCTGAGCGGTACCGCTGAGATCCACTTCAGCGGCCTTGATCTTCACGTGGTTCGCGTTTAGCCCGTTGCTAATTTTGATTCTGCCATTCCCGCCAATAGACAAAGTACCGTGGATGACGAGGGTGAGTTCAACGCCGGGATCGCCCCCGCCTTCAAAATCGATAGAGCCGCCTTCGCCAATAGTAACTGAATCCTTGTCGTACTTGTTATTACCTTTGCGGTTGGGAAGGTTAACCTTGACGTGTTGGTGGTCCTTAACGACGACATCGTTGTCGTCGAACGGGTTTTGGTTACCCGCGGCGAGGGTTTGCGTGGCCGCGAGTCCGTCAAGCGCCGAGTCAAATTTCTCCAGATCGATAATCGCCTGGTTAAGATCGGCGACTTGCGCGCTGCTACCGCTGGTATTCTGGCTCCCGCAGTCGGCTCCCTTCGTGAGTTGGATCGCGCCCCCAGCGTCCGTCGCACACTCGCCAATTACGTGCGACGACGCCCCCAAGGTTATGACCGCGGGACTGGCGCCGCTATCAACCAGATCCCGCCAGACGTAGGACTGATACGCCAGCGTGATTTGGCCGTCGTATACGCCGACGTTTGCCCCTTTTACGATCCCGTGACTCCCCATCGAAAGATTGCCGTGGTTAACTATCAGCGCAAAGTTCAGAGCCTCACCCAGTCCGACCGGCTGCGCTTCCAGCCGCCCCCCCGAGCCGAGCCAGAATATCGCCGCCAGCAAAAAACAGGGTCCGATTCTTTCGAGCGATCGCGTCAAAGCCGTGCCCCTTTTTATTAACTTATAAAGCGACAAACGATGCTATAGCGAGATTGTGCTCTCGGCACAATCGAAACGCGATGGCGGAACCGTGATCGGAACGCTGGTTCGCTCCGGGTCGGCGCGGCGGCCGGATCGACAGCTTCAGGCGTGCGGATGCGGCGGATGCGAGGTTTGACATCCGACCCACACCTCGCCGCCTTCGAAATGTTCCTTTTTCCAAATCGGCACGATCTCCTTCAGCCGGTCGATCGCAAAGCGGCAGGCGGCGAAGGCTTCCGCCCGATGGGCCGCCGAGACCGCGATCGCGACCGAGGTCTCGCCGATTTCGACCACGCCAATGCGATGCTGAATCGCGATCCGGACGATTTCATGACGGCGGCCCGCCTCATGCGCCAGCTTGCGCATCTCGCTCAGCGCCATCGGCTCATACGCCTCGTATTCCAGCCGAATCACGCGCCGGCCAGCGTTGCCGTTGCGGGTCATACCGGCGAACGTGACGGTGGCGCCGGCGGACGGATCGGCGACGGCCGCCTCCAGCGCGCTGACCTCGACCGCGTCGCGCCCGATCGAAATCGGTCCGACCCACGGCGCTTCAGAGCCGCCGCTCACCGGCGGAATAAACGCCACTTCGTCACGATCCCGCGGCCGATAGTCCGCGTCGACATATTCCTGATTGACGGCGTACGCGACGCCGTCATGATGGCCGCCGAGCGCCGGAAATTCCTCCAGCAGCCGCGTCCAGATTTCGCCCACCGTCGCGCCCGCCGCGAATTCGCGCTCCAGCTCGCTCGCGCGCGTCCGCTCGCGCAGCGTCGCGAACAACCTGATCTTCAACCGGTTCATCGCCCGGCCATCCTTCGCCGTCATCGCGTGATTACGCCCGCATTCCCAGCAGATTACCGATATGGCCGAGTTCGGGAAGCAGCAGCTTTTCCATCGCCAGGCGGCATCCCGCCGTCGAACCCGGCAGCGCCGCCACCAGCCGCCCGCCGACGATCCCCGCAATCGCCCGGCTGAGCATCGCCGCCGCGCCCACTTCCTGATACGAGAGCATCCGGAACAGCTCGCCGAAGCCCTCGATCTCCTTGTCCAGCATTGGCCGAAGCGCCTCGATCGTCGTGTCGCGCGGCGCGATTCCGGTGCCGCCGTTGACGATCGCGCCGTCGCACTCTTTCAGCGCCGCGCGCACCGCCGCCGCGATTCGCTCGGGATCATCGCGCACGATCTCGTAATGGCCCACCTGATGGCCCGCCGCTTCGAGCAGCTCGCGAATCAGCCGGCCGCTGGCGTCCTCGTCCGCGCCGCGCGTATCGCTCGCGGTGATTACCGCGATCTTCAGATGCGTCGCGGCCGCCCGCCGATGATGTTCATGCACGGCCATCGTTCAAGATTTACAACATCGCGGACGCTATTATAAGCGTCGCCCGCACCGCCCGCATCCGCGCCGCCGCTTCGCGCGCGCCGCGACCGAGCCTTGAGATGGACTACGATTCATCGCCCGCACCGCCGCCGCCCGCCGACGCGCAGGACCTGCGCCTCGCCGCCAACGTCCATCCGGCGGATTGGCGCAATCCCGCGCCCGCCGATCGTTACAACCTGGTCGTGATCGGAGCGGGCACGGCGGGCCTCGTGACCGCGGCGGGAGCCGCCGGCCTCGGCGCGAAGGTCGCGCTGGTCGAGCGTGGCCTGATGGGCGGCGATTGTCTGAATTTCGGCTGCGTGCCGTCCAAGGCGCTGATCGCCGCCGGACGCGCGGCGACGGCGACTTCGGGCGCGCCGGAACTGGGCGTGCGCGGCGGGCGGGCCGCGATCGATTTCACCGTCGTGATGGAGCGGATGCGCGCCGTGCGCGCCCAACTGAGCGATCACGATTCGGCGCATCGCTTTCGCGCGCTCGGCGTCGACGTCTTCTTCGGCGCGGCCCGCTTCGTCGCTTCCGACGCGATCGCGGTCGGCGACGCCAGGCTACGCTTTCGGCGCGCCGCGATCGCGACCGGCAGCCGTCCCATCGCGCCGCCGATCCCCGGTCTCGATTCCGCCGGCTATCTGACCAACGAAACCGTCTTTGCCTTGACCGCGCTACCGCGCCGGCTGGCGATTATCGGCGGCGGACCGATCGGATGCGAGCTGGCGCTGGCGTTTTGCCGCTTCGGCGCCACGGTCACGATCCTCGAAGCGGCGCCGCGTATCCTGGGCCATGAGGATCCCGACGCCGCCGCGCTAATCGAACGGACGCTCACCAACGCCAACGTGCGGGTGG
>JAJXYM010000238.1 GCA_021780585.1 Deltaproteobacteria bacterium | reverse complement strand
CCTTGCCCGTCCCCGACTCCCCGTACACCAACACCGTCGCCTTGTACGGCCCCAACCGCCCAATCGTCTTCAGCACCCGCCGCATCGCCGCCGATTGCACCACCATCCCCCCAAGCTCTTCAGCGTCACGCAGCATCGGTTCCAACGGCAGCCATTCGTCATGATGCTCACAAGCGGTCAACGCGCCGGCGCCGGTCGAGCGAACGTTCACAGGTTTTTGCTCAAGCTCCATGGCCAGACTCCTCGCGGGTAAACATCCTGTTAGCGGAATCTAGTCTGGCGGTCATGCTAAATCAAGTGGTTATTGATGCTCATTTATCTTTACGCCTGAAATTTTTTGGCCTTAAAGCGTTAAATTTGGCAACACAATGAAATTGGCGGTATTTTTTCGGTTCGACGCGAAGTTGCGCGGCGTGACCTGCGTACAGGCGTCGATAGGGCTGGGAACTGGCGAATTCCGATCGCTGGGCGCGCCGCGCGGATCTCGTCCGTTCGGCAAGGCCGCGCGAACGATCGCGCATCCGCCGGCCAGTCGGCGCGAGCTTATGGCGGCGATGTTGACTCGCAGTGAGCAGACGGACCGCATCCCGATCCGTGGCGCCGGGAACCGCGCGGATCGGGATGCGGTGAACTGAATTCGGGCAATGATCATTGGGCGTCCATGGGCCGAATTGGCGACCCACGGACGCGAACGACGCGCTATCCGCTATGCGGCCTTACGCACGCCCGATCCCGGTTGCAAGGCCGCGCGGCGGTTCTCCTGGCGCGCCTGACCGATTCGTTTGGTGCAGATGCCGACGGGAGTGTGGAAGCGCACGCGCTTGCCAGTGTCTAGCACCTCGAAGCCGTATTCGCCCGCTTCCGCGATCGCGCCGTCGATCGCGGCCTCGCCGCCGACCATCGCCTGGACGTAAATCTTGCCGCCGTCGAGCGTGCGCGCGTATGGCCATTCGATCGGATCGCCAGCGCGGATGAAGCCCGGGTAAGCGCCGCTCAGGTTCCACGGCTTAAAGATCGGATAGACCAACAGAGCCTTGGCGCCGAGCTCGCGCGCCAGGATCGCGCCGCCGTGGCGGATCAGACGACCGCCGCCGGCCGCGACCGCCCACAATTCCCCGCATTCGAAAACGGCCTCGGGCGGCAGATGCGTCAGGTCAGGCTTGGGATAGCTCTGCGAGAACATCGCCAGATCATGCATTGCGAATCCGCCGATCATCTGGTCCGCGCCGAGCGCCTCGTCAAACAAGCCGTAAAGATTGCCATAGGCGAGGTGGACCTCGCCGATGACCGAGCGCTGGGTTTCGCTGAAACCCGCGCCTTTCATCATGCGCATGTCGGTCAGTCGGCGAGCGAACATTTGCCGTTCGGCGGGGGTGGTGAGCAGACGCAGTTCCATGACTCTCCTCCTAAAGTCGTTTGGTTGCCATTTCAGCGGGAACCGGTCCAGCGGATGACGCCGGGCCGGATAAAAGATCTGGTATAGCCGATCGCTTTGGGGGGATGGAGGCGAGGCGAATCCACGCGGCAGTCCGTGGCCGGACCGGAGCGTCGCACGCGGCGCGGTTGGACGCGGAAGTGCGGTTGGGGGCGGCGCGGTTATCATCGCCGCATCGCCGCGCGCCAACTCCCGGCGCCGAGAGAGTGGCGCGCGGTTGGGGAATCGCGGCCGCTCAGCACGGCCGGAAGCGCGCGGCGGCAACCGCGCGGGTCATCGCGGCCCGCCGCGCGCCGCGCTCTCCCAGCTAACCGCCGGTTAGCGGATGCGGTCTGGAATCGCACCATCGGAACCATCGGAGACTTTACATGACCAGTCAAGGCGGAAAGCTCAAGACGCCCCGATTCCGCTCACAAACGGTTATAGTAACCGAACCAAGCGGTTGATGAACATGAATTGTTTAATAGCGCCATGCGCTAGCTGGTTGCAAATTGTCATGCGATGAATCAGAATTGGAACGATACATGGGGGAAAGCGTAAGAGCGATGGCCGGCCGAGCTAATGGTAACGCGCAAGTTGACAAGCTCATCTCGCGCATCCTCGCCGAGACGATGCGACGCGAGTCCCATAAGGTCGACTCCTGGCGGCGGCCCAGCGCCGATATTCGGCGTCTGGTCGAACGCGACTACGTTCGCAGTCTCAGGCGTTATCTCCCCTATCGTGAACTCAGGCGGCTGATTTCCGCCTTTGCCGATGTGCTGCCGGAGTTCAATCGCGAGCCGGTCGGCATGATGTCGACCGAGCGCTTGGCGCGGCGCGCTTCCGACCTTGATTTGAACTTCAAGGCGGCGCCCTACGAGGGCGAGGATGGACTGGCGCTGAGAGGCTTCTACGTCACGCGCAAGCAGGGTATATTGAAGCGGCCGCTGATTTACGTGAACACCGCGCATCATCCGTTGGCCGTCTCGGCGACCTTCTGCCACGAAGTGGGGCATCATGTGACGGCCGAAGTGATCGGCGGCGACGACGACCCGGTGCATTTCTTTTTCGACGCCGATTATGCGACCCATCTGGAGGAGCCGAGCGAGTTGGCGGCGGACGTGATGGTCAGTTTTGCTGGCTATCCGGAGCCGATCGCTCGCAAGATATTCGCTACGCCATGGAAATGGGGCCTGGTGGCGCGGGCGAAGAATCTGACCGACGCGGCGCTGGACGAGGTTCGCGGCCATATCAAGAAGGTTTACGGATTCGATCTGATGGCGCGCATTCCGCCCCACCAGCGTCTGCATTATCTTTCGGGAATGATCCATTACGCTAAATTGCGTTGGGCGTTGCTCGCCGAGTACGACGTATGAGAAAGAAAACCCTAGGTCAGGTTCTGAAGAATCAGCGCGCCGTTCTGGGGCTGACGCAGCGTGAGCTTGCACGCAAGCTGGACGTCAAGCCCAGCCACGTCGCCTATCTGGAGAACGATCGGCGCCGGCCCTCACTGGCGCTGCTCAGCCGGATCGCCGACGTGCTGGGACTGGAAAAAGAGCCGCTGTTCCTGCTCGCCCATCCAGAGGCAAGCTCGCTGCTCAAGTCCCGGCGCGAACCGGCCGAGCGCGCGGCGCCCGATCAGGTATGGCGCGATTTCACCGGCAACAAAGCCCTGCTGGCGCGCCATAACGTGAAGCCGCGCGAGCTCAAGGTGCTTTCGCAGGTGAATCTGCTCGGCAAGATTACCGCACCGCGTCACTTCCTGTTCATCCTGAACGCGATTCGGCAGGCGGTCGAAGCCGAAGAGTAGGGCGGGTGCCGAACCCGCCGGATGGGCGCGCCCGGGCGCTGATCGTTGCGGCTTTCCATACCGGATTCGTGCGTCTCATCCCATGACGGACCGGCGGCAGCGCGGAAGCGACCGCGATGCCGTCGGTTTGCGCACTCGTTGAATCGCGGAAAAAATTCGCAGAACCGCTGTAGCGATAGAATTTTCCACTTCGGCCATTTTCTCGAAACCGCCGTTGGTGTATCGAGAGAAGGTAGGCGGCGGCAGGCAGCGACGCCGAACGGAGAAGCGCCGATGGCGCGTGAGAGGAACTCCGGGCGACTGATCAGATTCTGGTGGGCGGCCGCGTTCACGGCGGGCGTCGCGGCGGGAGCGGTATGCTTTGGCCTGCTGGGGGCGCAACGAACCGCATGGATCGTCGGGTTTCTCGGCGCGGTGGCGGGAGCGGTCGCCATCTACGAACAGTTCGCCGAACCGGGGATGCGCGCACCGGGACACGTCCGCGCTGGATGGGCGCGGCGGGGATGGCCCCAGCCGGCGGCTTCGCGCAAGCCGGCAAAGGCTCGGCCGACCGCGGCGCGCGGGCAATTGCGTGCGATCGAGGGACGCAAGCCCGCCGCCCCGGCTGACACGCCCGAAGCGCCGCCGCCTTCGTCCGACGCGCCTCCGACCTCCGGCGCCTCCTGAGAGATCTCCAGGCAAATCGGTCTGAGCCGCCCGTTTCGAGCCACCGCCGGCGGATTCAATCCAGGCGACCCGCGTCGCCCGTGCGGTAACACCAAGTCATCAGTCGCCGCGAGGCGATCCGTCAATATAGCCGCTGCCGGCGGATTGATATCCACGGCGCGACGACGGCCAATTATTTGACGCCAAAAAACATTTAGACCGATTTGAAATATGCGGTCGTCCGCCGAATGGCGATCATTGATTTGTGACTAAAGCCAAATTACTAATTCCCGACACTCGAACCGGGTAGGGCGAGCAGGGGAGAGAGCGGATGTCTGGAAAAGCGTGGAGCGGAAGTCTCGGAGCCGTCGCGAAATTGGCCGCGTTCGGAGCGCTGGCGCTTGCGGTCGCGGCGTGCGGCAAGGACGCATCCAGTGCGAGCGGCGGCGCGTTCGATCCGATCGGCCGTTTCGGCGCGGTCGAAGGCTATCTGTACGTCACGAGCGTTGGAAGCCTGCCTGCTCCGCTCAATCGGTTCGCAAGCTTGGCCCTTCCGGCCGCCGGAACGAAGCGGGGCGACGGACAAATCGATGTTTTCTTGGTCGATCCGCGCAATGGCAACCTCATGCTGGTCCAGACGCTGCAAGGCGGTACTCCGGTCGGACCGGTTTATTTTGACGGATTTCTCTATTCGCCGAATTTTTATGATGCCAGCGTCAATTCCGATGCGGCCGATCTGCTCGATGGCGCACTGACGCCGGTTGCGGGTTCGCCGTTCGTCGCCGGCTCCTTTCCCGCACGGGTCGCGATCGGCGCGAGCGGCAAGTTTCTCTATGCGCCGAGCTACGGCGCGGCGGACATTTTCGCGTACAGCGTCTCGTCGGGCGCATTGACCGCGCTCGGCGGATCGCCCTTCGCGTTTGACGGCGCGGCTCCCGGCAACGCGGTCACCGACGCCGCCGGAAGATATCTTTATGTCCTTGATGCCGCCGAATTCGGCGGGGTAGTCGCCTATTCGATCGATCCGACCACCGGAGCGTTGACGCAAATCGCCGGATCGCCGTTCGCGGCGGGCAATTTTCCGACCGATCTGAAGATTGATCCGACGGGGCAATTCCTCTACGTGAGCAACGGCGGCGATGACACGGTGTCGGTTTACACGATCGATCCGGTCACTGGATTTTTGACCGCGCAGACGGGACCGCTGGCGACGGTCGGCTCTTTGCCGCTCCGGGTATTCGTCGTTCAGGTCCCAGGCGGCGCCGAGTATTTGTACGTGCCGAACGGCGACGATAATACCATTTCCGGCTTTTCGATTGACTTGACCACCGGCGCCTTGACGCCGACGCCCCGATCGCCGTTCCGGACGGGGATGTTTCCCTTCGATTTGGCTGTCGATAGCTCGAATTACTATTCGTCGAATTTGTATTTGTACGTTGCCAACTCCGGCGGCGGCGGAGCCACGAACAGAGGTTCCGTGTCGGCGTTCAAAATCGATGCGCTTAGCGGCTACCTGACGCTGATTTCGCAAGCGCCCTATCCGGCCGGCGTCAACGCCAACGGTATTGTGTTTGTGCCGATTGCCGCGGGCTGAGACCGCCTGGCTCGGATGGTCACGGCGCCTTCGCGGATGATCCGGCCGCGCCGGCGCGTCGGGCGTCACGCCGCGCGCCTCGCTTGACAGTCTGTTTCGCGCGCGAGTACGGTCGCCTCGTTAAGTGGACCTCGTAGACGCGCGCGCCGGCGCCTCGCGCGATAATCACGGAGCGGCGCGCCATTCGGAGGCGTTATGCTCGATCTGATTATTCGCGGCGGCCGGGTGGTGACGCCGCAGGGCGTGGGCGAATGGACGATCGGCGTCAACGGCGAGCGGATTGTCTGGGTCGGACTCGACGATCCGTCGCTGCAGGCCGGCCGCGTGATCGACGCCAGCGGCAAAATCGTCGTCCCCGGCGGAATCGAGCCGCACGCCCATCTGGCGAGCCTCGTCACGATGCATCCGGGCGGGCGGGAATTCACCCTGGGTCCGGAAGAAGACACGGTCGGGATGGCGTTCGGCGGAGTCACGACGCATATCGATTTCTGCTTCGTCCATCCCAAGACCGATATTCCCGCCGCGCTCGAGCATCGGCGCAAGCGCTGGGAGGGCGCGTCATGCGTCGATTACAGTTTCCATCTGGCGCTGGGCGGCGCGCTGCCGCTGAAAATTTTCGATCAGATCGGCGACGCGATCGCCGAGGGCTTTCCGAGCTTCAAGGTTTTTACCAACGAGACGCTGCCGCCCCATCCGCATCGACTTCCGTTCAAGCTCGACTTCGGCCGGATCGAGCTGGCGATGAATCGGGCGGCGCGCCACGGTGGAATCATGGTGGTGCATGCCGAGGACGACGATCTGGTGCAGTTCAACTACGAACGCTTCCGCGAGGAGGGACGCACCGACGGGACCAATCTCCATCTGGTGCATAACAAGCTTTCCGAACGATTGGCCTTCACGCGCACGATTCAGGTCGCGCAGGCGAGCGGCGCGGCGGTCTATTTCGTGCATACCTCGGCGCGCGAAGGGGTCGAGGCGGTCAACGAGGCGCGCGGCCATAACCTGCCGATCTATGCCGAAACGCTGCATCACTACGCCTGCTTTTCGGCCGACGATTACCAACAGCCGCGCGGTTTTTGCTATCACACCTATCCGTCGCTGAAATCGCCCGACGACAACAAGGCGCTATGGCAGGGTCTGGTCGGCGACGCGGTTTCGACCACGGCCACCGACGAATTCCCAACTTCGCTCGCGCTCAAGTTGCGCGGCAAGCGAATCGACGACGTGACCGGCGGCAATCTCGGGGCCGAGGCGCGAATGGGTATTGTCTATACCGAGGGGGTGGTGAATCGCGGGATGTCGCTGGAGCGTTACGCCGCCGTGACGTCGACCAACGCCGCGCGCATCCTCGGCCTCTATCCGCGCAAGGGCGTGATCGCGCCAGGCAGCGACGCAGATCTCGCGATAATCGATCCCGCCATCGACAAGACGCTGACGCGCGAGGATTTCCACGTCAGCGACTATAGTCCGTGGGAGGGATGGCGGGTGCGCGGATGGCCGGTGACGACGATCCTGCGCGGCCAGCCGATCGTCGAGAACGGCCGGCTGCATCGCGGACCGGGCTTCGGCCAACTGGTCAAGCGCAAGATCGATCCGGTGATTCTGCGCCGCCCCGCGAGCTGAGCGGCGCGTCGCCAAATATGTAGTCCGCCGCGAACTTCATCCACGACGGATCGCGCCACCCGACGCGATCCGTGGCGTTCGTCAGAGCGTCGCCAGATAATCGACCAGGCGATCGAGCGTGCTGGTCCAGCCGCCCTGATGCTGGTCGCGCGCCGCGGCCGACTCGAAGACCGCTTGATGAAGCGTCAGTCGAGTTTTTCCGTTGAGGTCGGCGAAGGTCACCGTCAGGAGGGTTTCGGGCGGCGTCGGGTTGCCGCTGGCGTCGGCCCAGCAAAAGGTGCGGACGAGGCGCTCGGGCGGCGTGATTTCGCGGAAGACCCCCTGCAGCCAATGTTCGTCGCCGTCGGGTCCGACCATGTGCACGCGATAGCTTCCGCCCGGGCGCGGGTCGTAAGCCAGACTCCTGGTGGCGAAGCCTTTCGGACCCATCCATTGAGCGATCCGCTGCGGCTCGATCCAGCATGCGAATACCAATTCCCGCGGCGCGTCGAAGATACGCTCGATCACGAGTACTCGCTCATCGGTCTCCGCAACGGCGAGGTTATTCTTTTCGGCCATTGTTCTTCTCCTTTATTCGCGAGCGGTCTTTTTTCTTCGTTTGCGCTTCGCGCAGATAATCGTCCAGGCGGTCGAAGCTCTCTTCCCAGAAGCGGCGATATTCTTTTAGCCAGTCGGCGGCGTCCTTGAGCGGCCCGGCCATCAGCCGGCACGGCCGCCATTGCGCGTCGCGCGAGCGCGCGATCAATCCGGCGCGCTCGAGCACCTTGAGGTGCTTCGAGATGGCCGGCAGGCTCATCGCGAACGGTTCGGCGATCGCGCTGACGGAAGTCTCGCCGGCGCAGAGGCGGGCGAGAATCGCGCGGCGGGTCGGGTCGGCGAGGGCGGCGAAAGTGGCGCTGAGACGGTCGGTCGCCGGATTTTCTTGCTGAACCATATGATTAAATAACCTGACGGTTAAATAACTCGCCCACGCCGCTCTGTCAAGCGCCGGATCGCGCCACGTTTCAGGCGGCGCCCGGAGAGGTGTCTTTGACGGTCGGGAGCCGGGGAGTCGGCGCTCAGGGATACGGGTCAGTGATTGGCGATCGGGCGCGCGCGGGCGCCGCAATGCGGAGCGGCGCCGCGGCATCGTCAATGCTGAGCGGGCCGCGCCGTCGCGACGCGCAACTTTGCGTTTCGGACCGGCGCCAGTATAAACGATCAGGGACGCCAACGACGCCGGCATTCCGCCTGGCCAAATCACAACGGAGGGGAATCCGTGAGTACAGAAACCGAGATGAAACTGGCCTTGCCGGTTGAGGCTATTCGCGATCGTCTGAATCGGGACCCGGAGTTTCTATTGGCGGCGCGCTTCTGGTATTGCGATATCCGCTTTTTCGTCGGCGACGATCCCTATTTCATGCGGATAGAGAACGGCAGGGTCGATCATTTTCAGAATGGCACCCAGGGCTTCGATCCGTACACCATCAATATCGGCGGTCCTGAGGAAGTCTGGAAGCGGATGCTGGAGCGAAAACCAAAGCCGTTCTATCACGACTGGTTCGCGGCTTCCGTCCAGCATGGTTTCACGTTCGGCGGCGATCTTGAATCGGCTTACGCCTACTACTACGCAATCCGCCGCATCAACGCGATAATGCGTGAGGCGGTAATCGAAGCGCGCGCCGTATAGAGGAGGCCCGTGACAATGGCGAAATATTCAGACATCGTCGGACGTTATATTTACCTTAAGCTCGACGGCGTCGAGCATCGCGTGTACTTCGAAGAGGCCGGCAGGGGCATACCGCTGGTATGCCAGCACACGGCCGGATCGGACGGACGGCAATTCCGGCACCTCCTCGAGGATCGCGACATCACGTCGCGCTTCCACGTGATCGCCGCCGACCTGCCTTATCACGGCAAATCGCTGCCGCCGGCCGCGGCCAGATACTGGGAGCGGGAATACAAGCTGACGAAAGATTGGTTCATGCGTTACTGGGTGACGCTATGCCGCGAACTTGAACTCAATCGCCCCGTGTATATGGGCTGTTCGATGGGCGGTCACCTGGCGCCCGACCTGGCGCTCAACTATCCGAACGAGTTCCGCGCCTGTATCGGATTGGAGGCGTCGATGTGGAGTGGAAACTCCGATCGTCTGGTGAATCAATGGTTTTACCATCCGCGCTTGTCGAACGAGTCGAAGCCGGCGCTGATGTTAAGTTTATGCTCGCCGCACGCGCCGGAAGAATACGTTCGCGAAACGGTCTGGGAATACAGTCAGGGAGCGCCTTCGGTCTTCAAGGGCGACTTGTACTACTATTCATTCGAACATGACTTGCGGCGGACCGCGAAGAATATCGATACGCGAAAGTGCCCGCTGTACGTGCTGAGCGGCGAGTACGATTGGTCGGCGTATCCCGCGGCGGCGAAAGCGCTGGCGGATGCGGCGCCTGGCGCCAGCTATACGTTGATGGAAGGGATGGGACACTTTCCGATGTCCGAAGATCCGATCAAATTCAAGCAATATCTGATGCCGGTTTTGGCGGAGATCGAAGCAAAGTCCTGAATCAAACCGCCTCTGCCGAATTTTAACCGTCGCCTGAACTATCCGTACCAGTTCGCGGGCATGGAGTACGATCAGACCGGGCTGTATTTCGACGGGCGCAGCTACTACCAGCCCCTGCTCGGCCGCCGCCTCGAGGGCTACGGCGCGCCGAGCGCGCCTGGCGGCGGCCAGGGCGGCGCGAGCGGCCCGCCCTCCGCCGCGGGCGATGCAAACCCGCTTCGGTCATTACCCGCCGGGACCATTCATCGGCGTCCTGCTCTCGCTCCTTCCCGACATGGAGGACTCCGCGGCGGTCGAAGCCGCGGCCGCCACCACGCCGCCGACCGTCGCGGGCGGAAACCCGAATGGCGGCTATGTAATGCAGGCGCAGTTTGAGGAAGTGATCCCCTACGGGTTCGACGCAGCTCCGAGTAGCATACCTAAAGCACTCGAGATGCCGGGGGGCGGAACAGTCGATCCGGGCCCACAATTCGATCCGATGACGCCAAAACGGAAGCCGAACTTCAATAGATGTATGGATGCCGCTCAGCACTCTGCTTTATGGGAAAAATTTTGCAGATCGCTTTCCAACCCGACGATGGCACAGGCATGTTGGAGCGGCCTGCCCGAGTCTAGCAATTATAGGCAAGGACTATGCAAAGATTGGTTTCTCTCCTAAAGGAATAAGAGTTTCCGGGTGGAAAATCGCCGTTTCAAAGCCGCGCTTGGTCGTATTGTCGCCGAGCGAACGTTAACCTGGGTATCTTCAGGTAATCGATCGATTCGCGTACTGATCGGAACACCATACAAGGATGGATCACACTGGATGTGTCCGTTTTTGCTCGAAGGATTGCCCGATGCTCGGGTTCAAAGGGTGGGAGGAGTGGACTCGCTTCAGGCCGTCGTGATGGCGGTCGAAGGAGCACGGAGCATACTCGAACAATCCGGGGAGAACTTTATATTTCTCGATCCGTCGGAGGGCATCTCTATACCGCGATATATTCCGACGGGCTTCGGTAAACAATTTCAGGAGCGAATGGAGCGCACCATCGAACGAGAGATCAAGCGCGTGTGGCTAGCAAGTGTACGAGCAAAAAAACAAAAGATTGCCGAGATGCAGGCGAATCTTAAAGCGCGCGGCGTTTCGCGTGAAAATATTCAGAAGCGGTTCAAAAAGCGAAATGATGCGTTAACGAAACGGGAGTCAGAGTTGATGGCATTGAAGCCGGGATGGAATAGTAAACGCGACAGCAAAAAATAAGACGATTTCCAGCCTCAACCAGATCGCGATTTGGAACGGCTCGGCGGCGGCGTTCGCCGACAACAACGGCAACCTGACTAAAGACCCGGTCACCGGCGCCAATTATATTTGGGACGCGCGCAACCAGTTGTGGACCATCAGCGGAGGGCCGGCGGGGTCGTTCAGCGCCGATTACGACGCGATCACGCGGCTCCACGACCAGACCACCGCCTACGGCGGCACGACCATTTATCTGCATGAGAGGAAGAGCGTGGCGCAATCGTCGAATACGGCCGGCCCGGCCTATACCTATCTGACGCTGCCGAGAACGGGCGAGATGCTGGCGGTTCGATCGCCAGCGGATCATAAGCTGTTTCGTCCAGCGCCTGAATGATTCAGTCTGGCGCTGTCGAATCCGCGCTTTTCTTTTTCTCAAATCCCCGCCCGCTTGACTTCATCGAGCGTCACTTCGTCGGAGCGCCGATCGTAGAGCTGGGTGGCGCCGGTGCTGGAATGGTTGGCCAGGTCGGCGGCCTTCTCAAGCGTGCCGCCGTTCTTCAGATAGGCGGTGATGCCGGTGGCGCGGAAGCCGTCGTTGCAGACCCTGGTCGCGATGGGGACATAGCTGGCTGGGGCGGACCTCGACCGGTAAAAGAAACCGCCCTCCGTCGGACATGATCCGGGGGAGGGCGGCGTGCAGTAATCGCGCGTCAGTAATTGGCGATCAGGCGCGGCGCAGATCCTCTTCGTCCGCCGCCTCGGCCGCCATCAGGCCGCGCGTCTGCTCATGGTAAAGGTGGGCGTATACGCCGTCGCGCCGCAGCAGTTCCGCGTGCGTGCCGGTTTCGACCACTTTGCCGGATTCGAGCACGACGATCTGATCGGCGGTCAGCGCGCTGCGCAGGCGATGCGCGATCAGGAAGACTGTGCGATCGTCCATCAGCCGCTCCATCGCGTCGTGAATGACGTTTTCCGCCTCTGAATCGACGGCCGAGGTCGCCTCGTCAAGGATGACGATCTTCGAGTCCTTGAGGAAGGCGCGCGCGAGCGCGAGACGCTGGCGCTGTCCGCCCGAGACTTTCACGCCGCGTTCGCCGATCACTGTGTCGAGCCGGTCGGGCAGGTTCGCGACGAAGCCGTCGAGGCTCGCCATCTTGAGCGCCCGCCACATCATTTCGTCGGTCGCGTCGGGGCGCGCGTAGAGCAGATTCTCACGCACGCTGGCGCTGAAGAGCAGGGCGTCCTGGCTCACCACGCTGATGTTTTCGCGCAGCGATTTGAGCGTGAAGTGACGCACGTCGTGGCCGTCGATCAACACGCGGCCGGCGGTCACGTCATAGAAACGCGGCAGCAGATTGGCGAGCGTCGTCTTGCCGGCGCCCGACAGGCCGACCAGCGCGACCCGCGAGCCGCCCGCGACGCGCAGATCCACGCCCTTGAGCACCTCGCGCGGTTCCGCGCCGTCGCGCGGCGCATAGGCGAAGCGCACGTCCTCGAATTCGACCGCGCCGCGTTTGACCGCGAACGGGCGGCTCAGCGGATGGTCGGCGATCTCGGGCTTCATGTCGAGGAAGCGGTA
This sequence comes from Deltaproteobacteria bacterium, assembly GCA_021780585.1. GTDB lineage: Bacteria > Desulfobacterota > Binatia > Binatales > Binataceae > JADMIL01. The sequence goes on along the minus strand of JAJXYM010000238.1, from coordinate 5,621 downwards.
GATGCGCTCGATCGCGGCGGTCGAGGCCGAGACGATAATCGAAAGCTGCGCGAAACGCTCCAGCGGCAAGTAGACGAACATCAGCAGCGTGAAAAACGCCATCAGCGTGCCGAGCGTCATCTCGCCCCGCATGATCATCACGGCGCCCGCCCAAATAACGATCGCCGGCGCGCAGCGCGTGAGCAGCTGGATCAGCATCTCCTGCGCCGCCGCCAGCTTGACCTTGGCGATCGTGCGGTCGTAGAGGAATTCGCTGCGCGCGTTGAACAGCGCAATCTCCTGATCCTCGCGGCCAAACGACTTGATGGTCGAGGCGCCGACGATCCGCTCCGCCACCTCGCCCGTCATCAGCTCGACCGCCTCCTGCATCCGATGGCTGACCTGCTTGATGCGCGGCGCGAAGTAGCGCATGAAGGTCACCCACATCGGCGCGATACAGAGCGAAATCAGCGCGAGCTTCCAGTTGAGCTCGATCAGCGAAAAGATCACCAGGCCGAGCGACACCGCGTCCATCCAGACGTCGATCAGGGTCGAGCTGACCAGCTCGTTCGCCTGCGCGACGTCGTTGAGCACGCGCGAGACGATCGCGCCCACCGTATGCTGGTCGAAGTAGGAGTGCGACAGCCGCTGCATATGGGCGAACAGTTGGCTGCGCAGATTGAAAATCAGGCGATTACCGGCAACGCCGGCCCAATAATTGCGATAATAGCTCGCGATCGATTGAACGACGTAAAGCGCCAGCATCGCCAGGCTCAGCACCGCGAGCTTGCCTTGCGCGGTCGCGCCGAAGCCGGTCGCGGCCGCGGCGTGCGCCGTCCAGCCGTCGATCAGCCGATCGACGCGGTCCGGATGGGGCTGTGCGGCCAGCAGCATATCGACGACGTATTTAAAGGCGAACGGAAATGCCAAAGGCAGCGTAAACTTTCCGATGCCCATCATCGCGGCGCCAACCACCAGACGCATCTGCGGCCGCACCGAGGCGAGAAACCTGACGAGCGGTTGATTGCGAAAACCGGATAAGTGCGAGTCCATTCTGCGAATCCCCTGGCTCAAGCGATCGGTACCGGTTGAGAGCCTCCGACTCGAAGAGAAAGCAACCATTGTGCCGGTTATGGTCGACGATAAAGCCATTGAAATTATTGACGATTTTGTGAAACGCCGAATTCAGTCGGGTGAGTCGGCCCGCTCCCCGATAACCCATTTCGGCGATCCATACGATTTCGGTCATCGACGATTTGACGCGACGACCGTCCCGACCCTCTTTCCCGCGCTTCCCAACCGTCCGCCGCAAGCGCAATCGAGGGGTGAATTCCGTGGCGAAACCGGTCATGATGCGGCTGGCTCAGGGGCCATGACGAGCGGCAGGCGGCGGTGAGCGGGGAAACAGCGGCGCTGGCGGGTCGGCGAGAAACGAGCGCGGCGGAAAGGACTCCGGCCGGGTCGCCCCATCTCGTAATCACCGCGATCGTCCTGCTGCTGGTCTATCAGGGCTATACGCTCTCGGTTGCGGGCGTGGCCTCGCCCTGGATCGCCCGCAGCTTCCATCTCGACCCGGCCGCGCTCGCCCGGCTGTTCGCCTGGATGGCGGTGTCGTCGTTCGGCTCGATGGCGTTGGCGCGGATGGCGGACCGGGTCGGCCGTCGCCGCATCATTATTGCCAGCCTCGTCTTGTCGCCGCTTTTTGCATTGGCGTCGGCAGTGTCGCCCGAGGCGTGGCAATTCGCGATCTTCCAAATACTTTTGTCGGCGCTGCTCGGCGGATCGGTCTCGTCCGCCACCGTGATGCTGGCCGAGGAATTGCCGGTCGAGCGGCGGGCGCGCGGTCAGGCCTTCGGCGCGGGCGCCAGCGCGATCGGCGGGATGCTCGGCTACATCGTTATCCCGTTCCTGCTCAGATTTGGCTATCGATGGGAATGGCTGCTGGCGCCGAGCGTCGCCGGAATCGGCCTGGTCGCGCCGGTCGCGCGGATGCTGCCGAAGGAGACGCGCTTCACTATCGCCCGCACCGCCGCTCCGCTCGTCGGCAGCCGCTTCTATGACGTTTTCCATCCAATCTATCGCCGCCGCGCGCTGACGCTGTTCGTATGCTCGGGGCTCTCGACCCTGGCCGGCACGGCGGTCAATGGCTGGCTCTATTTCGAGGCGGTGTCGATCCTCGGCCTTTCGCCGTACCGGGCCAGTTCGCTGGTCGTGCTGGGGATGGGCGTGGCGATGCTCGGTTTTCCGATCGGCGCGTGGAGTTCGGAAAAATTCGGGCGCGTCCGCTCGATGGCGTGGTTTGGCGGCGCCGGATGGCTGGGCGCGCTCGCCTTTTACTGGGAACCGGCCGGAATCGCCTATCCATTCCTATGGCTGGCCGTCTCGTATTGCTGGTTTCGGGTCGCCACCAACGTTCTGACCGTGGCCTCCAACGCCGCCGCGACGGAACTGTTTCCCGCCACTCTGCGCACCACGATGGCCGGATGGCAGATGGTCGCGGGCGCGATTTTCTCGATTATCGCGCAGGCCGGAATCGCCGCCCTGATCGGTCCGCTCGGCGGCCTGACGGTCGTGATCCGCTGCTTCACGACCCTTGGCCTGCCCTGCACGGCGATCTACCTGATGTTCCTCGATGAAACCCGCGGATTGCCGCTCGACGTCGCCTCGCTCGAACGACAATGGGCGGCGGCGCACGGCCAGACCTTCAACCCCCCGCCCGACGACCCGGATGGAGCAGCGGCCGCGCCGGTGAAACCGCAATGACGACACGCGCGTCCAATCGATCACGCATGGCGCTCCGAAGGGATTCGCGGGTCAGGCCCGCGAATGACTGAAATGACGACACGCGCGTCCAATCGATCACGCATGGCGTCGCTCCGTCTGACGCTCGCGATCGCGTGCGCACTGATCTTCGGCTTCATGCCGCGGACCGCGCATGCCACCGTTCATCGCCGCCCGCATCGCCATCGCCGCGCCACGCCGACTCCCACGCCGACGCCGACGCCGCGTCCGACGCCCACGCCCGAGATACGCACGCTGGTGCTGATCACGGGTGGCACCGGATTGGTCAGCGTGCCGACGGGCGACAGTCCCGCCGTGCTCGATTCCGCCGAGGTTTACGACGCCGCGCGCGGCGGTTTCATGCCGGCCGGCCGGATGTCCGCGCGGCGCGACCGCCACGGCGCGGTGCGGCTCAAGGACGGCCGCGTGCTGATTATCGGCGGCGTCGATAGCGTGATGGTGCCGCTGATCGTGTTTTCCGGGCCGGCGATGCCGTGGATTCTCTCCTCGACGGAAATCTTCGATCCCGCCAGCGGAAAATTCAGCGCCGGTCCGTCGATGACCGTCGCGCGCGATGAACCGACCGCGACTCTGCTTGCGGACGGCCGCGTGCTGGTAACCGGCGGCGGCGTCGCCAGCGCCGAGCTTTACGATTCGGCGGCCAACAAGTTTGTTGCGACCGGCGCTATGGCCGTCAGCCGCTACGGCGAAACCGCGACCCGGCTGCGTGACGGCCGCGTGCTGATCGTTGGCGGCGGCGACCCGAGCGCCGAGCTTTACGATCCCGCCAGCGGCAAATTCAGCGCCGCCGGCGCGATCGGCGGTAATCGGATTTACGACACCGCGACCCGCCTGCGTGACGGCCGCGTGCTGATCGCTGGCGGCAGTCCGTACGCGCGCAGCGGTCCGCTCGATACCACCGAGATCTACGACCCGCAAACGGGCCGCTTCGAAGCGGGACCGCGGATGGGGGCCGCGCGCGCGGCCCATACCGCGACCCTCTTGCCGGACGGTCGCGTCCTGATCGCGGGCGGAGCCGGCGACCGCTCGGCCGAACTTTTCGATCCGGTCGCCAACGCCTTCACCAACACCGGCGCGATGACCGCGACCCGCTTCGGCCATACCGCGAGCCTGCTGCCCGACGGTCGCGTGCTGATCGCCGGCGGATGGAACCGCAACTATCAGCCGCTCGCCAGCGCCGAGATTTACGATGCGGAGAGCGGCGGCTTCGAGCCGGTCAGTCCCCTGATCGACGCGCGCGCCGATCAGACCGCGACGATCGTGACCGTCCAATGGCCGGCCGCGTGGCCGAAACCGACGCCGACCCCAACGCCCACGCCAACCCCGACTCCCACGCCCACGCCCACGCCTGTGGCGACACCGTCCGCAAAACCTTCCGCGACCGCGACGCCGCGCGCCACGCCTTCGCCAACCGCCTCGCCGCATCCGACTCCGACCGAAGCGCGTCGCGAGCCTCCGCACTCGTCGCCGAGGGTCACGCCGGAGCGCGAATTCGAGCCAACTCCAACAATCACTCCGATGCGCGAGGCTGAACCAACGCCCTCGCCGAAGCGGACTACCGAACCGACGGCAACCATCGCGCCGCGGCGCGAAGCGGAACCGGCCGCGAGCGCGTCAACGACGCCGACGCCGCACGCGACCGAATCCGTCCCCGCGCCGTTGGAGGAATCTCCGCCGCCATAAGCGCCATCGGTCCCAACAGCAACGTCGACTGTGGATAGTGTGCAAACTTCTGCCGTGCCGCCTTCGGCCGCACTACTTGGTCTGATAATTTAATCTCGATAAGTGTGAGGGCGAAATTGGAGGCGCAGTGAATGGTCGACAAAAATAACAACCCAGCGGGCCGTTTGCACTCGATTCTGAGCACCATGAAGGTTGTATCTGGGCAATCGCTGTTGCGCGCGTGGGCCTCGGCATTGGGAGTATCCGAAAGGGATATGCCGAAGTTCTTCAGACGTTACGGAGAGGCTCTCGGGCTGCCCGTCCAAATCTGCAATCAACTTCAAAGCATACCCGAATTGGGAAAGGTGCAATTATACCTTAAATGGCTGCCGCCGCTTGAACGAGCGTTATCGCAGATGCAATTAAACTCAAGCTCAGCCAATTTCTTTGGATCATTCGATAACGCAGCATTTGATAACCTGGAAACTGCCGCGCAAATGCTCTCAATGCGCCGTCCGGAAAAGACGGTCGATCCAAAAGCGCTTCGCGAGTTAGCTCAAAACGCGAGACAACTAAGACTAGAAGCTAATGCATCGGATATCGATGCGCGGCTCAAAGATCTCGTAATCGAAAATCTAGATCGGATTTTAGATGCGATAGAAGAATATAACATCGTTGGTGTCGCGGCATTAGAGCGCGAAGTCGAGCGTACGATCGGCTCTTGGCAATTGAAAAAGCGCGACTATGAAGAACTTTCTAAACAACCGTCGGGGCGCAGGTATTTCCGTCTGATATGGAATATCCTCCAGGTTCTTAACGCACTTAATGGTGTAGTCCAACTTCCGCATGATCTGCAGAAACTCATACCGCATACGGACAATCAGCAGGAGGCTGTGATTCAGGTAGATCGTCCTTTGGGTTCAGATTGGAATAGCGTCCCAGACGGCGACGAGTCCAAACATCCATTACTGCCGGCCGCTATCCGAACCGGTAGCGGAACGTCATCGGACCAAAATGAAGCTTGAATTGAAACAACAAAGTCGTGCATTTGACAGAGACGGTTCTAAAATTATCAGTTAGAGAGGGCGGCAGGCGCCGCCCTCCTTACTGTGCGACGGAACGGGAGCCGGCGGCTAGCGCATAATCAGCGCGAGTCCGGTCGGACTGCCGTATTTGAT
>JAJXYM010000374.1 GCA_021780585.1 Deltaproteobacteria bacterium | reverse complement strand
GTGGTAGTAGTCGGCCATCGCGACCGCGGCGAGCGGCTCCTGGTTGATGCCGTACTGATGCATGAAGCGGCGGGTGCGCAGCGCCACCCATTGCGCCGGCACATAGAGTCCATACGGAGCGGTATAAGCGGCAGTGCCGGAGACGTGATTCGTCACCGGCGCCTGGCCGAAGCGTCCGAACTGGCCCTGCGCCAAGGCGCGAAAAACCACGCAATACTTGCTGTAGCCGGCCGCGACCGCCGCCGCGGCGTTGCCGACCGCGCCCGATCCGCCGCCGCCGCCGCCACCCCATACCATCCCGGCGAACCCGAGATGCTTCAGGCCGAGCGCGGTCGCCAGCCGCGACGCCTCGTTGCGATCGTCGGCATAGCCGGAAATTCCGTCGATATCGCGGACGTCGATTCCGGCGTCGTCGGCCGCTTTGATAATCGCTTCGCAGGCGAGGCGGAACTCCGGGACGGGCGCCTGCCCGCGCTTGTAATAGGTCGTCTCACCGACGCCAATAATCGCGACTCTGTCGTTGACGGTATATTCGTTCATCGACACCTCTCGGTTGCCGTGTTGGGTTGATCAAATTCAGTTTGGGCGAAAATGGCGCGCCCGCGGCCCGGCGCGAATCCGGGCAGCCGGCGCATCCGCACGAATCCGGCGCTAGCCCGCGCGCGCCGCGCTCGCGACGGCCCCGTTGGAGCGCCGGTCCTGAAAATGCGGCAGCACCTCCTCGGCCAACAGCCGCATCGACTTGAGCCATGGCGCGGGATCGTCGGCATAGTCGAAGCCGAAGAGCAAAAGCGTGCCGAAGCCGCCCAATTCCTCGTACATCTCGCCCAGCTTGCGCGTGACCGTCCGCGGCGACCCGACCAGCCAGCCGTGATCGACCAGATACTCCGGCGTCACGTCGGAATCGGGAACATTTTCGTCGGGCTTGAGGAATTTGGTGAACTCGAAGTCGGCGAACAGCGGCAGCAGATACTCGCGCATCATCCGGCCCATCGCGCCCTTGACGCATCCGCGATAGGCCTCGTCGTCGGTATCGGCGACGAAGATTTCGCGCACGATTCGCCATTCGGAGCGGTCGGGCGTGCGTCCCGTCCGGCGCGCGCCCTCGACCACGGCGTCCCAATGGGTGGCGACGTAGCCGGTGCTCAGATTCAGGCTGAGCGGGATAAAGCCGCGTTCACCGGCCAGCTTGAGCGTATCCGAATTGGGGCTGAAGCCCGCGATTCCGATCGGCGGATGGGGCGTCTGGAAGGGCTTGAGATGATGCTTGAGCGTGCGCAGCATCGGCTTCGGCACGTTCACCTTCCAGTATTTGCCGTTGTATTCGAGACCGCCGTCGGTGGCCCAGATTTTCAGGATGATATCGAGCGATTCGCGCGTCATGTCGCGGGTTTGGCCGCCGTACCCATCGACGTTAAACAACTGCCAGTCGCTGGGCAGGCCGCTCGCGCCGATCCCGAGCATGTAGCGGCCCTGCGCCAGATGGTCCATGAAGGCGACCCGGCAGGCCAGTTCGGCGGGATGGTGATACGGCAGCAAATGAGCGCCGGGGGCGAGCTTGATCCGGCTGGTTTGCATCAGCGCCTGCGCGATCAACAGGTCGGGCGCGGGATTCGGCTCCCAGGGCGAGGTGAAATGCTCGCCAATCCAGGCCTCGCTGTAGCCCAGACGATCGGCGGTGCGGATTACTTCAAGGTCCCATTCCTGACCGGCCTTGAAGTCGCGCTCCGGCGGATGGGAGGGCATCAGGAATACTCCGAGTTTCATTCCGTGCTCCTTTTCAGCGGCGTACGGAAACCGCCCGCCGTCCGAGCCTCTTCTAGCACGAATCGGCCCGGCGGCGTCCATTGACGGCGGGTCCGATCGCCGGCGCCCAATCAATCGCGCTTGCGCGCTCCGGGCCACGATTGCACCGCGCCCAATCCTTCGAGCGCCAGGCCGTAGCCGAGATTATCGAGCATCAGCTTCTTGAGCTGCTGGGTCAGCGCGACGCGCGCATAACGCACCGCCAGCGTCGGCTTGAGCGTGATTTGCCGCGCCAGCTCCCAGGCGCGCGCCACCAGCCGGTCTTGCGGCAGCACCTCGCTGACGACGCCGAGCTCGAGCGCCTCTTTGGCCGAGAGCTTCTGTCCGGTCAGCAGGAAGTAGCGGCCGCGATTCGGCCCGAGCACCAGCGGCCATACGACATGCACGCCGTCGCCCGGCACGATTCCATTGGGAAAATGGGGCGCGTCCTGGAAGGCGGCGTTTTCGGACGCGAGGACGATATCGCAGAGCACCGCGAGTTCCGCGTGGATCAGCGCGGGACCATTGACCGCCGCGATCATCGGGACCTCGATATTCAGATGATTCATCAGCAGGTACTTGGCGTCGTTGTAGATATGGTCCCAGGTGGTCGAACGAACGCCGGCCGGCTGCGGCGCGCCGTCGCCGGTGATTTTGACGCCGCGGCCCTGACCCGCGTCCACTTCGGCGCAAAAGGCGTCGCCCGTGCCAGTGATAATCACGCAGCGGTTCTCATGATCGCGCGCGACGTCGTTGAAGGCGTAGGACAGCTCCTCGTGCGGCCCCATCCCCCATTTGAGCTCCGCGTCGCGCGTATGGAGCGTCATCTGCAGGATGCCGTCCTCGCGACGCATTTTGATGTGCTGGTAGCGATTCGCGTAATCGTCGAATTTGTAGATCGCCATGGCTGGTCGCTCCCGATAGGGTTTCGAATCTGGCGCGAGTCTACTAACGCCAACGCGAAATCGCCAAGCGCTCGCGGCGGATCAAAATTGCGCTTGCCGGCCTGGCCGGTTTCGGATCAAACTGGGGCGAATTTGGCGCGGTACGGATTCCGGCTGAAAGGCGATGGCGATGAACGCGCGGCGGCGGGAACGAATCATTGACGAAATCGCGGCGGGCGCATGGATCGAAAACGGCATGACCGTGGCGATCGGCCAGCCCGCCCCGATGGCGCTGGTGCGGCAGATCATCCGGCGCGGAATCAAAGATCTAACCGTGGTCGATGCCGGCTTTTCGCTCGACCTGCTGATCGCCGCCGGATGCGTGCGCAAGGTCGTCAGCTATTACGCCGGCGGCGGCTTCGGCCATCCTGTTACCCCGATGTTCCGGCGGGCGGCCGAACGCGGCGAAATCGAGGTCTGGGAGTGCGAAGAGGGTATCCTGTGCGCGGGATTGCAGGCCGCCGCCCAGGCGCTGCCGTTCCTGCCGTGGCGCGGAGCGGTCGGCACGTCGCTGCCCGAGGTTAATCCCGACCTCAAGGTCTTCGCGGATCCGCTGCGCGGCGAGACCCTGATCGCCGTCCCGCCGATCAAGCCGGACGTGACGATGCTGCACGCCGCGCACGCCGACGCCTACGGCAACGTGCGCCATCTGGGGGGACCCGGATGGATCGACCTGTTCATGTATCGCGCCGCCGATCGCACTATCGTGCAGGTCGAGCAGGTGGTGGCGAACGAGGAGATCCGGGCGAATCCGTGGGCGACGACGATCGCCGGCGCCGACGCGATCGTGCGCGCGCCCTTCGGCGCCCATCCGTTCTACTCGCGCGGCTTTCACACGCAGGACGGCGATCATTTGAAACTCTACGCCGACGCGGCGCATAGCGCCTCCGGCGGCGATCGCGCGGCGCTCGAAAGCTATCTGAATCGCTTTTGCCGCGAGCCCGCCAGCCATGCCGACTATCTCGAACGCGTCGGCATCCGCCGGCTGCTCGAACTGCATGAATACTGAGCCGCGGCGGCGCGCGCCGGAGATAGTCAATGAAAGGATGGATTGACTATTCGTGAGTAATCAAACACAGGCCTCTCCGCCGGCCGCCGGTTCGCCCCGGCAGGGCAGCGTCGCGACCAACTTCGGCCTCGTCGCGTGGATTATTTACGGCGTCCTGACCGCGCACGGCCACTGGGTCGCCGGCGCGATCGCGGGACTCGCTGTTTTCGCCGTGATCCTCGCGCACGAATACAGCAAGGACGCGGTGAAGCTGATGGACTGTGTGGCGGCGATTTTCTTCGCGGCGGCGGCGGCGATTTCCGCGCTGGCCGGACCGTGGCTGTTCCAGCATTTCAACATCTTCATGATCTGGGGAATTTTCGCCGCCGTCGCATGGATTACGCTGCTGATTGGCCGCCCGTTCACCCTGCAATACGCGCGCGAGCAGGCTCCGCCCGAAATCTGGGAGCATCCCCTGTTCATGCGGCTCAACGTAATTCTGACCGCGGTATGGTGCGGGATCTTGACGGTCAACGCGATGTTCGGATTCGTCGCGTTCCTGACCGGCCGGCTGCTTTCGTTCGGCCTGCTGATCCCGCTGACGGTGATGATCTTCGGCTTCGTTTTCAGCGCGCGCTATCCGAAGCGTTTCGAGGCGCAATTCGCCGCCGCCGCGGCTCCGGCGCGGGCGGAAGGAGCGGGATGATCATGCGCTTGCGCGCGCGTGCGAGGCGTCACCGGCCCACGCCGATCGTTCGCGGAGGGCGCG
>JAJXYM010000158.1 GCA_021780585.1 Deltaproteobacteria bacterium | reverse complement strand
TCGCGGGCCGACTTTGCGCTCGCCGCGACCGAATCAGCGATTTTCTTCAAGAAACGCGCGCGTATGGAACAGCGCCGCGATCGTCTTGGCGTCGTTTATCTCGCCCCGGCGCACCATCCGGGCGGCCTCTTCAAACTTTATCCGCTCGACTTCGATCACCTCGTCGTGATCGAGATCTCCCGCCGCCGGCGTAAGATCGCGAGCGAGAAAGAGCGTGATTTTTTCGTCGCAGAAGCTTGGAATCGTCACGATCACGCCCAGTTCGTCCCATCGGCCAGCCGCCAGTCCCGCCTCTTCGCGCAATTCGCGTTCGGCGCACTGGCGGGGCGTCTCGCCCGGATTCAGGCATCCGGCGGGAATCTCGCGCAGCCATCCTCCCGCGGCATGCCGGTACTGCCGGAGCATCGCGAGCGACCCGTCGCTATCGAGCGCGACAATCGCGGCGGCGCCCGGATGGCGAATCACGGGGAGATCGATCGTGACGCCGTTGGGCAGTTCGGCGCGTTCGACGCCGAAATCGACCACACCCAGCTTCAGCACCGGCCGACGGTTGATAGCCATCAGGCCAGCATGAGCACGCGCGGCGCGCCGCGCAAGCCGCGCGCGGATTGCGCCCGCAGCACGCCAATCCCGCCGGGATTGCCCGGCGGCGCGCAGTGCGGCGATAATCCGGCCGCAGGCAAGCGTCCGCGATGGCGCGCACGGTAATTCCAATTTACTTCGACTACGCCTCGACGCTCTGTTACGTCGCCTGGCGGATCGTCGGCGAGCTGCGCCGGGAACTCGACTTCGAACCGCTATGGAAAGGCGTGCCGATTCGATTCCGCGACGGGCGCGCGCGGCCGGGCAATCGGCTCGGCCCGATCGAAAAGATGAGGATCGCGACGGTAATCGCCGAAACCGGCGTCACGGTAACGCCGCCGGAGAGCTGGATCGATTCACAGGCCGCGCTGGAAGGCGCCGAACTGGCGCGCGCGGCCGGCCGCTTCGACGCCTATCATGACGCGATTTTCCGGGCAGTCTTCGAAGAGCGGCGCGACGTCGCCGAAGTTGCCTCGCTGGGCGAAATCGCGGCGGCGGCCGGAATCGCGCGCGATACGTTTATCGCCGGCTTGCGGGGCGGCGCGATGGGCGCGCGGCTGCGGGAATATCGGCGCGAAGCCGACAGTTTCTCCGCGTTGGGCTATCCCGCCTTTGTGCTGGGCGATTATCCGCTGACGGGAATCCAGCCGATCGCGACGATGCGGCTGGTGCTGGCGCGTTATCTCGAACGCCGCGCCACGGAGCCGATCAATTGAGTTCGATCTTCGCTCAAATCCCACCCGGCCGGCGTCGGATGTGGTTCGTTTTGGGGATATTCCTTGCCCTTCTCGTTATCGGTCAGTTTTTTGGAGAATTGCATCTAATCCGATCCGGCGCGTTCGACGATTACCTTTATTGCTCTGTAAGGCACGTTCGGATTGGCGATTCCGAGCATTTCATTCGGTTTCCGACCAATAGTTATCTTTTCAATTTCGCCTGGATTATCGGTATCTGGACGTGGGGTCTGTTCATTTATTCGAAAGCGGCTTCGATTTCTTTGCGTCGTTCGGCATATTGGCTGATAATTTTGAAAGGCTTGGTCGTACCGGCGCGAATGATCGTTTGGATGATCGGCCCTGCGGTACCATCTTCGATCATGGCGCCGTCATTTGAGGCGTTGGCGGTCACGACGGTGCAGATTATAAGCGCTACGCTTCAGGCAGCCAGCGCTCTTGCATTCTTTATGACACTTTGCATTTTTTTTGAGACTGAAATCGCCAAAGGCGAGCGTGAAAAACTCGCCGATCAGACCAACGCCAACGAAGCGTAGGAGACCTGGGGAAGCTCCGCGCAAGTCGGATTGTCATTCTGAACGGAGTCCGCGCAGTGAAGAATCCCGGGATTCTTCGCTGCGCTCAGAATGACGGGATGGACCTTGTGCAGAGCTTCCCTAGCGCGTTAGCGGGACATGAAGATTGGGCAGGGGGCGTTGCGCAGCAGGTACTCGGTGTTCGATCCGAGGACCATCTCGACGATGCGGCTATGGCCGAAGGCGCCGACGAACAGCAGGTCGGCGTCGTACTCGCGAAGCGCGCCGATAATCCCTTCATGGGCATGGCCGGGAATCAGATGGAACTCGGCCTGGAGCGGATACGGTTCGAGATAGGCGCGGGCCTCGGCGAGCGTGCGTTGACCGAGCTTCATATCGCGCGCGACCGTAATCACGATGAGCGGCGTCGCCAGCGTGACGCATAGTTCCGCCGCCGCGCGCATCGCGCGCGCCGCACGGTCGCTGCCGTCGTAAGCGAGCAGGGGACTGGAAATCTCGCGGAAGCGAGTCGGCGAGACCAGCAGCGGCCGGGGGGATTTCCGCGCGACGCTCTCGGTCGCCGATCCCAGCAGGCCGGTCGAGAAGCGTTCGTTGACCCCGCGATGGCCGATAATCACCAGGTCGGCGGCCTTGGCGCGTTCGCAAATCTGGTTGGCGACCACGCCGATATCGAGCATGGTCTCGGCCGCGAGACCCTCGCGGCGGGCGGCCTCGGCGAATTCGTCGAGCACGGTGGCGCCGCGCGCGTTCAGCACCTCGCGCATCTTCGAGGAGAAATCGAGATAGGGTTCAAGTCCCAGCGAACCTGAGATATCATGCAGCAGCGAGCCTTCAATCGACACAATATCGACCACGTGCAAGCCGATCAGCGTGGCGCCAAGACGGCGCGCAAGATGGAAGGCGTAAGCTTGCGCGGTGCGGGCATGCTCGGAGGTATCGATGCCGACGAGAATTCGTTTGATCATCGAACGTATCCCTCGATCCCAGGTTTCGCGATACCATGCATGCGCGGTCCTCTCAACCCCGCGATTCGCGGCGGCTAAGGCGAGACCGGAACCGTCGGCGGCGAAAGGATCATGAGCGCGAGCAAGGAAACGCGGCTGTTGGGTTTGGTCGATGAACTGGCTGAGGCGGCCAAACGGCTCGGTCTCGAAGTGCGGCGCGAAAAGCTGCTGCGCGAGGTTGGCTATCGCGCCCGCGGCGGCGCCTGCCGCCTGCGCCAGAAGGACCTGATAATTCTCGACCGCGAGCAACCGGCGGCGGAGCAGATCGAAGTGCTGGCCGAGGCGATGCGCGGACGGAATCTGGAAGAGCTCTATTTGTCGCCGGCGGCGCGCCGAATCGTACAGGCCACGCCGGAATGAAATGAGGCGAACGGGTTCGCGATGGCGCAAGGCGACGAAGCGCGCGGGCCGGAACCGGCGACGGTCGGGCGGCGCGGCCGTTCGACGGCGGCGGAACGGATGCTCACGTTCCATGCGCGATTGCGCGAGCGCGGACTTAAATCGACCGGGCCGCGCGACGATATCGCGCGCGTGTTCTTCGAGCTGAGCCGCCATGTCAGCGCCGAGGAGCTCTACGCCGAGGTCAAAAAGATCAATCCGCACGTCGGCTATGCGACTATCTATCGCACGCTGAAGCTGCTCAAAGAGTGTAATTTACTGTTCGAACGCCACTTCGAGGAAGGCCAGGCGCGCTACGAAGTCGCCGGCGAACATCATCACGATCACTTCATCTGCGAACGTTGCGGACGGATTATCGAGTTCGAAAACAGCGAGATCGAGCGGATCCAGGATTCGATCGCGAAGCATCTCGGCGTCCTTCTGACGCATCATAAAATGGAATTGTACGGGCTGTGCGCGGAGTGCCGCGTCAAGCCGCCCGCGCCATAATCAATGACGATTATCGCGCGTCAATGACGATCGCGCGCCGGACCGCCTGGGCGTCGATTTCGACTTCCAGTCCGATCACGGGCGGGCGCGCGTAATGCCAGGTGATGCCGTCAACGCCCGGGCGGATTCGCGCCAGCATCGGCGGTATCGCGGCGTGCGCGTCATGCACGGTGTACAGATTGACGGCGGTCGCGTCGGACCAGGCGGCGCCGAGCGCCTCGAGATGGCCTGACAGGGTCGCGACGACCGCCTCGAGTTTGCGCGCGATCGCGGCCGGGGAAACGTCGCCGCGCGCGACGATTTCCGGCTTGCCCGACGGTCCGGGCGCGATTTCGGCCGCGCCGGAAAGCACAAACGTTGGCGGCGCGCCGGCGGCGGGCATGGTGTAGTGGAAACCCGCCAGCGATGGACCGGCGACGCGAACCGCCTCCGGCGCGACGTTGGTGCGGGTGACAGGAATCCGACCGTCGATCATGAGGCCCCACGCTTTCATCCTCTCGACATAGGGTCGATTGAATTCCTCGAACCCGCCGGGAGTGAGCGGCGCGGGAATCCGCAAGTGAACGCCGCAGAGCGCCGCGCGCGGCCGGCCGAGCTCCGCGAGATGGCGATCGATCAGCTCGAAAGCTCGATCCAGCGCCAGCGCCGGCCGAAGCACGGCATGGACGATTTCGCAGCCCGCCCGCGCGCCGCATCCGGCGGAAAACGCCGGTCCGCCGGCGAGAAAACCGTAGCCGCCATTGATGTTAT
>JAJXYM010000435.1 GCA_021780585.1 Deltaproteobacteria bacterium | reverse complement strand
GGTTCCACTCACGGCGGCAAGATCGACCTTCAGTTCCAGCGCGATCCGCGTCGCCAGCGGCGAGACGCGCAGACGGCCCGGCGCCGCCGCGGGCGGCCGGGGAATCGGCGCTATGATTGGCGCGGCCGCGCGCGGCGCGGCGACGGGGCGCGCGACGACAGTCACGGGAGCGGCGGCGGATGGCGGCGCCGCCGGCTTCGCCTTGAGCTCCGATGGAGCGGCGCCGGCCCCGCCGATCAGCGCCAGAACGGTCCCGATCGGAACCTTTTCGCCCTCGGGTACGACGATGTTCTCGATGATCCCGGTTTCGAAGACCTCGACCTCGATCGTGGCCTTTTCGGTATCGACCACGGCGATGATGTCGCCGCGCTTGACCGCGTCACCCGGCTTGACCAACCACTCGATGATGGTGCCGGCCTCCATGTCGGCGCCCAGCGCGGGCATGCGGAATTCAGCCACGTTCCGCCATCATCCCGCGCACCGCTGCGACAATCGCCGATGGCTGCGGCGCCGCTGCATCCTCGAGATGCTTCGCGTAGGGCATCGGAACTTCGGCGCCGCATACGCGCGCGACAGGAGCGTCGAGTTCATAGAACGCCATCTCCATGATGCGCGCGCTGATCTCGGCGGAGAGGCTGCCGCTGCGCCAGCCTTCGTCGATTATCACCGCGCGATGGGTTCGCGTTACCGAAGCGATAATGGTCGCGGTATCGAGCGGCCGCAGCGTACGCAGATCGACGACCTCCGCGCTGACCCCCGCTCCGGACAGTTCCGCCGCCGCCGCCAGCGCCTTGCCCAGCGAGCCGCCGTAGGTGATCAGGCTCACGTCGGTTCCCGCCCGCCGCG
This sequence comes from Deltaproteobacteria bacterium, assembly GCA_021780585.1. Lineage (GTDB taxonomy): Bacteria > Desulfobacterota > Binatia > Binatales > Binataceae > JADMIL01. The sequence goes on along the minus strand of JAJXYM010000435.1, from coordinate 17,352 downwards.
TCGCGGCCTTGTCTATATCCACCGCGCCCGCATCGACGGCCAACTCGCCTTCCATGTTGTAGAGCGCCCCGTTTTCGAAGATCAGCACCGGGTCGGGATCTTCGAGCGCCGTCCACAGCATCCCGCGCGCGTCTTCCAAAGTCGCGGGAGCGACTATCCTGATGCCCGGGATATGGGCGTACCATCCTTCCAGACTGTGCGAATGCTGGGCCGCGAGCTGCCGCCCGGCGCCGGTCGTCATACGGATAACCAAAGGAATGTTGAACTGGCCGCCGGACATGTACAGGATGGTCGCCGCGTTGTTGACGATCTGGTCGAGCGCAAGGAGGCTGAAATTCACCGTCATGATCTCGACGATCGGCCGCATCCCGCCCATCGCGGCCCCGATTCCGGCGCCAACGAAGGCCGATTCGGAAAGCGGAGTGTCGCGAATCCGTTCGGGACCGAATTCGTCCAGCAAGCCCTTGCTGACGGCGTAGCAGCCACCATAACGGCCGACGTCCTCGCCCATCAGGAACACCCGCGGATCGCGCTGGAGGGCCTCGCGAATCGCCTCGCGCATCGCGTCGCGATAGGTGATCCGGACAGTCTTGGCCGGCGTGGTCATCACCGGACCCTTTCGGAGTAAACGAATTTCGTCAATTCCTCGACCGGCTCCCACGTTCCCGCCTCGGCAAATTCGACCGCTTTGGCGAGCTCCGCGCCGACCTCTTCCTCCAGCCGCTTGAGGTCCTCGTCATCGAACAGGTTGTGCGCGCGGATGAGCGTCTCGAACGTGGTGATCGGGTCGCGCTTTTTCCACTCTTCGACCTCCTCCTTCGTTCGATACAGTTGCGGGTCGTACATCGAGTGGGCGCGAAACCGATACGTGCGAAACTCGACAAAGCAGGGTCCATCGCCAGCGCGGACGGCGAGCAGCGCCCGCCGGGCCGCGTCTTCACAGGCGACGACGTCCATCCCGTCGACCGGCCATGCGGGAATTTCGTAGCTGGAGGCCTTCAGGCAAAGGTCGGTCTCGGATTCGGAACGTTTGAGCGCCGTGCCCATCGCGTACAGATTATTTTCGCAGAAGAACACGACCGGAAGTTTCCACAATGCCGCCAGGTTCAAGGATTCGTGGAATTCGCCTTCGGCCACCGCGCCTTCGCCGAAGAAACAGGCGGTGACCCGCGCCTGGCGGGTCATTTTGTCCGCCAGCGCCAGGCCCACCGCGAGCGGCAATCCGCCGCCGACGATCGCGTTGCCGCCATAAAAGCGCGTCGCCGCGTCGAAGATATGCATCGAGCCGCCCCGCCCGCGGCTGCAGCCTTCCTGCTTGCCGTAAAGTTCGGCCATGATCGAAGCTGCGGAGATGCCGCGCGCCAGCGCATGGCCATGTTCGCGGTACGTCGCCACAATCGCGTCGTCCGGTTCGAGCGCCTGTATCGCTCCGACGGCAATCGCCTCCTCGCCGATATAAAGATGCAGAAATCCGCGAATCTTCGCGGCGCTGTATAGCTCCGCGCATTTTTCCTCAAAACGGCGGATCCGCAGCATCTCGCGCATCAGCAGCAAGGCGTGTTCGCGGTCGGGCGCCGGCGACGCCGGCTCCGGTTGCGATACGCCGGGGGGATTGCCGCGCGCGTCCGCGCGCGCCCGCTCTCTCCGCGTCTGGTTCACGACGCCTCCGTTTCGGTTTCAACGGTCGAAAGGTCGCCTTCCGGGAGTCCCAGTTCGCGTGCCTTGAGCAAGCGGCGCATGATTTTGCCGCTGCGCGTCTTCGGCACGCTGGCGACGAAATCAATCTCCTTCGGCGCGACCACCGCGCCCAGCCGCTTGCGCGCGAAGCCCAGCAATTCGCGGCGCAATTGCTCGCCGGGCGCATAGGCGGCTTTGAGCGAGACGAAAGCCTTGACCACTTCGCCCGCCACCGGATCGGGCTTGCCGATCACCCCCGCTTCCGCCACCGCCGGATGCTCCAGCAGGGCGCTCTCGACCTCAAACGGTCCAATCAGATGGCCCGAGGACTTGATCACGTCGTCGGCCCGGCCGACAAACCAGAAATAGCCATCCGCGTCGCGCCGGGCGAGGTCGCCGGTCAGATACCATCCGCCGGCGAAGCATTTCCGGTACCGCTCATCCTCATGCAGATAGCCGCGAAACATCGACGGCCATCCGGGCCTCAGCGCGAGTTCGCCTTCGACGCCGGGCGCGCTCACTTCCTCGACCGTCCCGTCCTTGCGCCGATGAACGATCCCCGCCTCAATGCCGGGCAGCGGACGGCCCATCGAGCCCGGCCGAATATCCATTGCGGCATAATTGGCGATCATTATTCCGCCGGTCTCGGTCTGCCACCAGTTATCGTGGATTGGCATCCCGAAGGCGTCCTGTCCCCATAGCACCGCCTCCGGATTGAGCGGCTCGCCGACGCTGGCGATAAAACGCAGGCGGCGCAGGTCGTACTTGCGAATCACCCCGGTTCCGACCTTCATCATCATGCGCACCGCCGTCGGCGCGGTGTACCAGACGGTGACGCCCTGCTCTTGCAGAATCCCGTACCAGCGCTCGGCGTCGAACTCGGCCTCGTCGATCACGCTCGTGATGCCGTGGGTCAGCGGCGCGATAATCCCGTATGAGGCGCCGGTCACCCATCCCGGATCGGCGGTGCACCAGAAGATGTCGTCGGGATGAAAATCGAGGGCGTAGTAGCCAGTCATGTGATGCGCGACGACCGCCTGATGGACGTGCATGGCGCCCTTCGGCGTGCCGGTCGTGCCGCTGGTGAAATGCAATAGTGCGAGATCTTCAGGAGCCGTCGGCGGGATGACGAAATGGTCGTCGGCTTCGGCCATCAATTGATTGAAGTCGAGAGTTCCAGGCAGCGCGCGAATTTCGTCGGGCGCGCCAATCAGCAAGACGTGTTTCAGACCGGGCAGCGCGCCACGCAACTCCGCCACCTTGCGCTTGTACAACATCGCCGTCGTAATCAACACGCGGCCATCGCCGATACTCATTCGCTGACGAATCGGCTCGGGACCGAAGGCCGAAAAGAGGGGGCAGAAGACGCCGCCGTGCTTCAGCGTGCCGAGCGCGCTGATGTACAGCTCGGGGATTCGCCCCGCGAGCGCGAACACCCGCTCGCCCTTGGCGACGCCGAGCCGCTTGAGCACGTTGGCGCAGCGGGAGGTCAGGGCGCCCAACCGCGCATAGGTGAAATCGCGCGTTTCGCCGCGTTTGCCGAGAAAGCGCAGGGCCAGGCGATCGCGGCGCGGCCCGGCGGCGTGGCGATCCACGGCCTCGTGCGCGATATTGAGGCCGCCACCGGGAAGGCCCTCGAGCGCGCGGCGCGCGGCGTCCCACGAAAACTCCGCCCGTGTCCGCTCATAGTCCAGCAGATTCGGCGTAACCGCCCAGTCACGCCGGGCTTTCTCAATCGTCGCTCGCTTCACCCACGCCACCACAAGCCATCAATCGCATCCGTGAACCGCCGCTCCCTGCGGGCGGCCATGCGCGCTCCGCTACCCCTCCGAGAAACAGGCGCGCGACGCCGGTTCCGCCATGCGTGGCCACGACCATCAGATCGCGGGCGTAATCAAGCCCCATGATCGAATTGTCGTCAAAATCGACTGGACATAAAATCTTTTTGTGAGTCACGCCATCGCATGTCCCGCGATGCGGCAACGGAACTCCATCGACGGCTCGCGGCAGCCGTGCAACGCCGACCGCCGCGCACGGGTCCCGTCGTGGCCCATCGAAACGGCGACAGCGACTCCCCGTCGATCGCGATTATCGCCCCCTCGGCTGCGCGATCAGCGCCGCCGCGGTATGCTGCGAAGGGGTTCAGAGAGGCCGGGGTGATGAAACGGCGAACACAGGTTCTTAAAAATCCTCTGGAGGACAACTCCGTGCAGATTCGCCCCCACCCCCGGCATCGGGATTCTCGAAATCGTCCCCCTTTACCACAACGTTGTGCTGTACCCAAATCACTAACGCCGATAGACGCACGCCGCCATGACTCCAACGGCACAAAACTTGGTCGATCATCCCGGCCGTCGAGGAGGCGCGAAGGCCAAACGACGCCGGCGACCTATTCTTTTAGCTTGCAAATTCGCGCCACTCAGACAAAAGTGGTGAACAAATGACTCTCGACTCAGACGGTCAGACAATCAAACGAATACGGGCCCAAAACTTCAAGGGCTTCAAAGAGCTGGACATCAACTTAAAGCGCCTCAATGTCCTCATCGGTGCTAACGCAGCAGGCAAAACAACCTTTGTCGAAATCCTCAGATTCGTCAGAGACATCGCAACGCAAGGGCTCGATAACGCGATCTCCCTTCAAGGCGGCGTCAAATATCTCAGAAATTTAAATATTGCCGCCGCCGCAGACCTGCGCGTTTCGCTCACCATCGGTCAGCCAACCACTTGGCGCTTCTTCAATCACGACCATGCGCACAGAGATACTTACTTCCAAGCATTGGCTGAGGAGGTAGAACATACGCTCACCCTCCGATTCAAAACGCGTGGTCTCGGCTATGAGGTCATGGAGGATCGGATGGACGCTCGGGTAACCTGGTCTCAGCGTTCCCGAGGGCACTCCAAACAATCTATCCTCTTCGCAAAGCATGAGGAAGAACGCCCGGCTGCCGGCGCGCCGGCCCTCAAATCCAGTGCTGCCGGCTCGCTGGCCCTCAAATCCATTAATGGCAAAATTTCCTGCGAACTGGATATACCCGCCTCCTTGAATCTACAAAGCACGGACGTAATCCCTCCCTACCTTTCCGAGGCTCGAATTCCAAAAGGAACTATCTTAGCATTCAGCCCTGCTGCATATTACCTACTACCAACTCTACGCAAGCCCCCTTTTGCACCTTTGGAAATTGGAATTTACGATTTTGATCCTAAATTACCAAAGCGAGCCGCCCAGATAACGGGTAAAGCCGATCTGGAGGAAGATGGGCGCAACCTCGCATTAGTCTTGAAGGAGGTTAGACGCGATAGGCACAAATGGCGCAAACTCAATAACCTCCTCCTCGATCTGCTGCCGTTCGTGCAGGATATCGATGTAGAGAGCTTTGCGGACAAATCACTATTATTCAAGGTTAAAGAACGATACTTTAAGCAGGACCATTATCTACCAGCGTCTTCAGTTTCCGACGGAACCATCAATATTGCTGCCCTGATCTTAGCGCTCTATTTTGAGGAGAAATGGCCAATCGTGATCGAAGAACCAGAACGCAATATTCATGCATCGCTAATCGCCAAGGTCGTCGAACTGATCAAGGAAGCGGCACGAAACAGGCAAGTGATAATTACCACCCACAACCCGGAAATCGTTAAGCATGCAGGCGTCGAAGCACTTGTATTGTTGTCACGATCGTCCGATGGTTTTTGCACGGCAACCAGAGCTACCGAAAGCGCTCAGGTTAGGAACTTTTTGAAGAACGAGATTGGAATCGACGAACTGTACGTTGGAAATTTATTGCAGGCCTGAATTGAGCTACCGCCAGTTGTTCTTCTTCATCGAGGGCCCGGATGACGAGCGGATTATCCGCAGGATCATCGCGGATACGCCGAAATTACGATCCCGCTGGGATTACATAGAATGTGTCTTATATGCTCAACGGACAAAGACTTTCGTTGATTCGCTTGTTAAAAGCATAAAATCAACGTCAAGTGCCGATTATGTTTTTCTTACTGATCAGGACCTTTCGCCCTGTATTACTCAAAAAAAAGAAAAGGTTTGCAAAACGTTGCAAGAGGTTACAGATCGTAAAGTCCTTGTTGTCGCTAAGGAAATTGAGGCATGGTACCTCGCCGGAGCCTCAAAGAAATTCCTTCAGAAAAATCGTGTTTCTATACTAATCGATCGTTCCCATCTAACGAAGGAACAATTCGACGCCATGATTCCTAAGCGTTACGATTCACGAGCAAATTGGATGATTGAGATGCTTAAGGAATTTTCGGCTGAGGATGCGCGTCGGATCAGCCCGTCTTTTGCGTACTTTATGAACAAAGTACTTGCGACATAATAGAAGTGACGGATTTCGACAAATCGGTCCACGACGTGTCGGGGCGGCATTCGACCGTGAATTTTGTCCGGACGAACAGTTCGATCTCCGGTGCTTCCAGAATTCTGACCAAGCCACCACCTATGAACTGGCGGATTCAGGGGGCCGAGGCGCGGTTCGGCGAAATGGTCAATCGCGCCGTCGTCACCCGCCACGGCAAGCGAGTCGCCATCTTGAACCACGCCGTCCGTGGCGCGACCGCCCGTCAATGGGCGAGGACAAACTTTGACAAGTCGGGGGCGCGCGTATCGAGCCAGTACTTGACCGTGAAGTTCGACCAGTTGTTGGTCACCTTGCCGCTTTCGGTCTTGTACCAGGAATCGCATCCGGCGGCCCATACGGAGCGCGCCAGCTCGGCCTGCACCGTCGCGTTGTAACGCTCCATCTCGGCCCGCTTCACGTCGAGATAGCGCAGATGCTGTCCGGCGAGCGCCTGCACGCACTTCAGGATGTACCGCACCTGGCATTCGATCATGAAGATAATCGAATTGTGGCCGAGATTGGTGTTCGGCCCGTATAGCATGAAGAGGTTCGGAAAACCCGCCATCGTGATGCCCAAATAGGCCTCGGCGCCCTCTTTCCACGCCTCGGTCAGGGATTTGCCGCCCAGACCGACAATTTCCATCGGCGCGAGGAAATGGGTCGTATCGAAACCGGTGGCGTAAATAATCGCGTCGAATGGGCGATGCGTCCCGTCGGCCGTAACGATGCCGTCGGCGGCGATCCGATCGATCGCGGCGGTCACGACATGGACGTTCGGACGCGCCAGGGCGGGATAAAACTCGTCGTCGATAAGAATACGCTTGCATCCGATCGGATAGTCCGGCGTGAGGATGCGGCGTAGCTCCGGGTCCTTGATGTTGGCCTCCAGATGCTGGCGGGCGGCCTGCTCGAACGCTTTCGCCATCCGCGTGCCGGGACGAAAGGCGAAAAAGTTCTTTTCGAGCTGCCAGTAGAAGAACCATCGATAGAGCGTCTGGACCGGCGGCAGGGCGCCAAAGACGCGCTTGGCGAAATCGGAATAGGCGTAATCGCCGCGCGGCACGATCCAGTTGGGCGAGCGCTGGAAGATGCACATATCGGCGACGATCGGCGCGATTTTCGGCACGAACTGAATCGCGCTGGCGCCGTTGCCGATCACCGCCACGCGTTTGCCGGCGAGATCGTAGCCGTGGTCCCAGCGGGCGGAATGGAACGTCCGGCCCTGAAAGCTGTCGCGGCCGGGAATCTCCGGAGTATAGGGGCGGTTGAGCTGGCCGCATCCGTTGATGAAGACGTCGAAGGCTTCCTCGTCGCCCGCGGCGGTCTTGAGGCGCCATTGGCCGGTCGCTTCGTCGAAACGCGCGCTTTTCAGCTCGGTATTGAAGCGAATTCGCGGATAGAGGCCGTATTTGCTTGCGCAATGCTCGAAATAGGCCTTGATTTCCGGCTGTCCCGAATACTTGCGGCTCCAGTCGGACTTGGGCTCGAACGAAAAAGAATAGAAATGCGAGGGTACGTCGCAAGCCGCGCCCGGATAGGTGTTGTCATGCCAGGTGCCGGCGACGCCGTCGGTCTTTTCGTAGATCACGAAATTATCGAAGCCGGAACGTTTGAGCTGAATCGCCGTGCATAGCCCGGACGCGCCGGCGCCGAGAATCGCGATGCGCGGGGAGGCCGCGCCGTTGCTCGTTGACATGACAGTCTTCCCTACCAAGCGGTCGATTTCCCGATGATCATATACGCATAAATCAGGACAAATAAAAGAAAATGCCTGATGGGCCGGATTAATTTTGGGTCGTGCTTATTTCATTAATTGAGCGAAAGAAAAACAAAAATACCAGCCGCTACGACTGCAGCGAACCGATCCTCGGCGGATCTGAAAGGCACGCAGCCGGAGGCTTTCGCGGAATCTCACCTATCACTTGAGATTTCTTCCGAATCGATCGCAACACCCGGAGTTTTAGCGGTCGCGAGGAGATAGCCGCGCGCTTTCGCGCAGAGCACGGTGCCGCCGCCTTCCGCCGTCCGCGCTCGCACGAGTTCCATTGAGCGATCACCGCGTCCGGACGCGCCATACCCGGCGATAAATGTCACATCGGCGGCGCCCGCCGCGTCATTTCTGATATTCTCGCGCGGAGGTTCAGGCCAATGAGCAGCGACGCGCAACGGAACAAGGCCGAGGCGTTTCAGAGGATGCATCGCGGCGGCGAAATTCTGCTGCTGCCGAACGCGTGGGACGCGATGAGCGCGCGGATTTTCGAGGCCGACGGTTATCGCGCGATTGCGACCACCAGCGCCGGCGTCTCGAACGCGCTCGGCTGGCCGGACGGCGAGGCGGTTCCGCGCGACGAAATGATCGCGGCGATTGGGCGGATCGTGCGCGCGGTCACGGCTCCGGTCACCGCCGATCTCGAATCCGGTTTCGGCGCGACTCCCGGGGAGGTCGCGGAGACGGTGCGAATGGCGATCGATGCGGGCGCCGTCGGCGTCAACCTTGAAGATACCGTGCATGGCGCCCCGCGCACGCTCCACGAACTGCCCGATGCGGTCGCGCGGATCGCGGCGGCGCGGCGCGCGGCCGACGACGCCGGCCTGAAAATCGTGATCAACGCGCGCACCGACGTCTACCTGCTCGGGATCGGCGAAAAATCCGGCCGTTTCGAACACGCCACGCGCCGGCTCAACGCCTATCGCGCGGCGGGCGCGGATTGCCTCTATGCGATGGGCTATTTCGACGCGGAAACGATCGGGCGGCTGGTCAAGACGGTCGCCGGCCCGCTGAACGTGATGGGGCTGCCGGGGACGCCGCCGGTCGCGGAACTGAGCCGGCTGGGAGTCGCGCGCGTCAGCACCGCGTCGGGCCCGGCGCGGCTCGCGATGACGGCGTTGCGCAAGGCGTCGCGGGCGCTGTTGGAAACGGGCGATTTCGGGATTTTCGGCGGCGACGACGCGATTACCCATCAGGAGGCCAACGCGCTGATGACGCGCGGCGGCTGAAGGCGCGGCGTGTCGCCCATCATCGTCAAAAACGACGGGTTCGCGGTGGAACTGCCGGAGCCGATCGATCCGGCGGCGTCGCTGGAGATGTTCCGGCGGGCGGGCGACGACCTGCTCGACCATTGGGACGGGCGGACGTTCATCCGCACGATTCTGGCGGAGCGGCGGCCGATCGCGTTCGCGACCACGTTCGAAAATCGCGGCGGCCGAATGATCGCGCGGGTCGCGCTGGAACGGGCGCGGGATCGCGACGCGGTCGAACCGGTCGTACGCGCGATGTTCGTGACGCCGCCGGAGGAATACGCGGAATTGCGCCGGCGCGATCGGCTGGTCGGCGCGCTCGAGACGCGTTATCCGGGCGTGCGATCGGTGCGGCAGGCGAATCTGTTCGGCGCGCTGATTCGATGCGTCACGACGCAGCAGGTGAATCTGCGCTGGGCGGCGACCTGCCGGCGGCGGCTGGCGGAAGCCTTCGGCCGGGCGCATCGGGTGGACGGCGCGACGGTGCTCAGTCTCGATCCGGCGCGAATCGCGGAGCTCGATCCGGCGGAAATCCGGGCGCTCAAGCTGACCACGCGCAAGGCCGAATACATAGTCGCGATCGCGCGCGCGATCGCAATTGGCGAATTGACTATGGAACGGCTCGCCGCCTCGACCGACGACGCGGTAATCTCGCGCCTGACCTCGATTCGCGGAGTCGGACTATGGACCGCCGAATGGATCCTGGCGCGGACGCTCGGCCGGCCGCGCGTCGTCGGCGGCGACCTGGGCGTGCGCAAGGCGGTGGGGATCGCCTACCTCGGCGGCGCGCGTCCGACGGAGGAGCGGACGCGGCGCCTGACGCGACATTGGGGCGCGGCGGCCGGAATCGCGCAGGCGCTGATGCTGCATGCGCTCGGGGAGAAGACGCTCGCCGAACTCGCGCGAACGGCGGACGCGCCCCCGCGCGCGTCCGCCCGATAGCGACTATTCGCCGCCCGAACGCACGAAATCGGGCTTGCGCTTCTCGATGAACGCCTTGACGGCCTCCTTATGATCGCCGGTCTTGAAGGTCATCATCTCGTAAGCGAGCGAGGCGTCCATGATCAGATTGGCCTGCTGCTTGAGCCATTTGTTGACCGAGAGCTTGCTCCAGCGAATCGCCCAGGTCGGACCGTCCGCCAGTTCCTGCGCGAGTTCGCGCGCCTTCGGCATCACGTGCTCGGGCGCGACCGCGTAATTGACCATCCCGATACGACCGGCCTCGGCGCCGTTGATGAAGTTCCCGCGCATCAGGAATTCTTTGGCGCGATGCGGTCCGATCAGGACCGGCCAGATGACCGCGCCGCCGTCGCCCGCGACCACGCCGACCTTGACGTGGGTGTCGGCGAAGCGCGCCTTTTCCGACACCACCGTGATGTCGCATAGCAGCGCGAGGGTCGCGCCGAGGCCGACCGCGTCGCCGTTGATCGCGCCGATGATCGGCTGCTCGACGTCGAGGATGTTTTCGACCAGCCGGCGTCCGTTGGCCGCGCCGATCGGTCCGCGATCGAAGCGGCCGCCGCTCTGGCCGCCGCCGACCAGCGTGCCCGCCGCCATCCCCTTGACGTCGCCGCCGGCGCAAAAGGCGCGGCCCGCGCCGGTCAGGATAATCGCGTTGACGTCGCGATCGGCGGCGAGATCGATCCAGACCTGTTCCAGTTCATGATGGAGGCGGCTGTTGACGGCGTTGAGCGAGTCGGGCCGGTTGATGGTGACGGTGGCGACCCGTTCGGCGACGTCGACCTTGAGAAATTGATAATCGCTGTAGTCCATGGCTGATGCCTCCTGTGGCTCGGACGAGGTATACAACGCGCCGCGCCGCGATTGCCATCGATCGCAAGGCCGCCGGCGGCGGGCGCGCTAACCGATCGGCGTCGCAATGCGCTATGGTGGCGGGCGAACCGGAAGGCCGGAGCCATCCGGATTCGCGGAGTTAATCGCAATGAAGCTGGCAAACAAGGTGGCGCTGATTACCGGCGCCGGCTCAGGCATGGGACGGATCGCGTCGCTGCTGTTCGCGCGCGAGGGCGCGGCGATCGCGGCGGTCGATATCAATGAAGCGGCGGCGCTCGAAACCGCGAAATTGATCGAGGCGGAAGGCGGCCGGGCCATCGCGATTCGCGCCGACGTGTCGTCGAGCGCCGACGCGGCCGCCATGGTCGCGGCGACGGTCGCGAAGCTGGGTGCGCCCGATATCCTCTATAACAACGCCGGAATCGAGGGTAAGTCGGATTCGCTGGTCAATCTCACCGAGGATGATTTCGATCGCGTGATCGCGATCAATCTGCGCGGCGTATGGCTCGGGATGAAGCATGCGCTGCCCCACATGATCAAAAAAGGCGGCGGCTCAATCATCAATACCGCTTCGATCGCGGGCCTCGTCGGCCTGCGCAACTCCGGCGCCTATTGCGCCGCGAAAGCCGGAGTGATCGCGCTCACGCGCGTCGCCGCGCTCGAATACGGCCGCTACAATATTCGCGTCAACGCGATCTGTCCGGGCGCGATCGACACGCCGATGGTCTCGCGGATTCAGGGCGGCGGATCGCTTTCCGAAAGCGCCGTGCGGCGGATCTCGACGCTTGGCCGAATCGGCAAACCCGAGGAAATCGCGCGGATGGCGCTGTTTCTGGCCAGCGACGACGCTTCGTTCGCCACCGGCGCGCCGTTTATCGTCGATGGCGGCTGGACAATTTCCTGAGCGTTGGGCGTAAGAACTCCAAGCTTTGCGGGAGCGATATAACGATGGCATCCGGAATCACCCGGCTGAAGGACAAAGTGGCGATCGTGACCGGCGCGGCGCAGGGAATCGGCCGCGCGCTCGCGATGAGACTGGCGGAGGAAGGCGCGAAAGTCGCGGTCTGCGATATCCAGGAGGACGTCGCGAACCGGACCGCCGACGAAATCCGCGCCGCCGGCGGCGCCGCGCGCGCGGTCCGGCTCGACGTGACCAGCCTCGACAGCGCGACCGCCGCGGTCGCAATGGTCGAGCGCGACCTCGGCCCGCTGGAAATTCTTGTCAACAACGCGGGATGGGATAAGCTCGAACCGTTTATCGAGAGCGCGCCCGAAACCTGGGACAAGGTGATCGCGATCAACTTTCGCGGCGTGCTCAATTGCTGCAAGGCGTCGGTTCCGCGCCTGATCGAGCATGGCCGCGGCAAGATCGTTTCGATCGCCTCCGACGCCGGCCGCGTCGGTTCGCTCGGCGAAGCGGTCTACTCCGGATGCAAGGGCGGAATCATCGCTTTTTCGAAGACGCTCGCACGCGAGCTCGCCCGCAACAGCATCAACGTCAATGTGGTCTGCCCTGGTCCCACCGACACCGCCCTGCTGCGCGGCGTGATGGAGAGCCGGCCGAAAGTGCTCGAAGCGATGCAGCGCGGAATTCCGCTGCGCCGCCTGGGCAAGCCCGAGGACCTCGCCGGCGCGGTCGCGTTCTTCGCCTCGCCCGACGCCGACTTCGCGACCGGACAGGTGATTAGCGTCAGCGGCGGCCTGACGATGGCGGGTTAGCAACAAATCACGGAAACCACGCGGCGGCCGGAGCGGCCCCGCAAATTCAGGCAAGGAGCTGATTCGCATGGCGAATGAACGCCCACGAATCGACATGGAACGGGCCAAAACCGTCGCGCAGAACGTGATCGGCGACGTCGCGTCGATGGTGCACGGCGCGATGAGTTTCATCGGCGACCGGCTCGGCATCTTCAAGGCGATGGCCGGCGCGGGCCCCCTCACGATCGACGCGCTCGCGGCAAAGACCGGACTCAGTCCGCGCTATCTCCGCGAATGGCTGGGCGCGATGGCGGCGGCGCAATATGTCGATTACGATCCCGCCGCCGAAACCTATTTGCTCACGCCCGAGTTCGCCGCCGTGCTCGCCGACGACGACTCGCCGTTCTTTATCGGCAGCTACTTCCAGATGGCGCAGGCCGCCGTGAGCGTCGCGCCCAAGGTGGCGGAAGCGTTCCGTTCCGGCACGGGCGTGACGCAGGCGGAATATCCGGCGTCGTTTTTCGAGGCTGCCGAACGCAATTCGCTCACCCGCTACAAGCACAAGCTCTTGCGCAAGTGGCTTCCGGCGATGCCGCACGTGGTCGAAAAGCTCAACGCGGGCGGGACGGCGGCGGACGTCGGATGCGGCGGCGGACGCGCGGCGATCATGATCGCCGAGGCCTATCCCAAGGCGCGTCTGACCGGCTTCGATATCCATGCCGAATCGATCGAGCGCGCGCGCCGCAATGCGGAAGGCGCCGGCGTCGCCGATCGCGTCGCCTTCGCGGTCGCCAACGGAGCGGAATTGCCCGAGGGCCGCTTCGATCTCGTCACCACCTTCGACGTCGTTCACGACGCGATCGATCCGGTCGCTCTGATGCGGGGCGTGCGCCGCGCGCTCAAGCCCGACGGCAGCTATCTCGTGCAGGAAGTGAACGTCTCCGGCGACGTCAAGGACAATATCCGCACGCTTGGCAAAATGATCTACTCGGTCAGCACGCTCTATTGCATGACGACCTCGCTTTCGCATGGCGGAGCCGGAATCGGCGCGGCGATGGGCGAACCGAAGGCGCGCGAACTGGCGGCCGCCGCCGGCTTCTCGCGCTTCACCCGCCTGCCGATCAAGGACGATTTCGCGGTGCTGTACGAATTGCGGCCCTAGCCCGCCTGCGCCGGCATCGATTATTGCGACCGCGGCCTCCGGAATAGCCGCTCACGGACGCCGCGGTCGCGCGCGATTCCCATCTCCCGGACGAATCAGGCGGCCCGGCCCCCGGCGCGGCTGACTCGTCCGCCGCGATTTATCGATTGCCTCCCGCCCCGCCGGAGGGCAAAGTGATTGGTCGATCGGAGTTATCAGCATGGAAATAATCGCCAGGGGCGCGACCCGCTCGGCCGAAATTCGCGAGCGCGTCGGCCATCCCATAATCGATTCGGACGGCCATGTGGTCGAATTCGAGCCCGCGCTGCTCGACTATATCCGCGACGTCGGCGGCAGCGCGATTCTGGCGCGTTACCAGACCGCTTTCGACACCGCCCACTATTTCCGCTGGAACCATATGACGCCCGCGGAGCGGCGCGAATTACGCGTGCCGCGTCCGGTATGGTGGCCGTATCCGACCAAAAACACCTATGACCGCGCCACCGCCGCGCTGCCCAGGCTGTTGTATCAGCGGCTCGACGAGATGGGCCTCGACTTCACGGTGCTGAATCCGAGCCAGGGGCTGTTCGCCTCGCATATCGAGGACGACGAATTGCGCCGCGCCGTATGCCGCGCGTTCAACAACTATCACGCCGATATCTTCCGCGAATTTTCCGATCGCATTACGCCGGCCGCATGCGTCCCGATGCATACTCCCGCCGAAGCGATCGCGGAGCTCGAGCACGTCGCGAAGCTGGGTCTGAAGGTCGTGATGATGGCGGGATTCGTGCGCCGTCCGATACCGGGGTTGGCCAAAAAGGCGCCGGACCTCGCCCGCAACCTGTCCTGGATGGACAATTTTTGCCTCGACAGCGAATACGATTACGATCCGGTCTGGGCCAAATGCGTGGAGCTCGGAATCGCGCCAACGTTCCATTCCTTCGGCCTGAACTGGGGGATGCGGATTTCGATATCGAATTTCATCTACAACCAGATTGGTCATTTTGCCGCCGCCGCCGAGGGCATCTGCAAGGCGCTGTTTCTCGGCGGCGTCACGCGGCGCTTCCCCACGCTCAAGTTCGCCTTCAAGGAGGGCGGCGTCGCCTGGGGCGCGACGTTGTATTGCGCGCTTTACGAACGCTGGCATAAGCGCAGTCTCGCGATGATGGAGAACGTCGATCCGGCCAATCTCGACCTCAAGCTCTATCGGGAGCTATGCGCCAAATATGGCGGCGAATTCACCCGCGGCCGGCTCGACGGCAACCTCGTGCCGTCCGAACTCGAAGGCGGCGGCGGCGGCGAACCGCACGAACGCGACGAATGGATACATTGCGGAATCTCCCGCGCCGAGGACATCCGCGATCGTTTCGTGCCGAATTTCTTCTTCGGCTGCGAGGGCGACGACCGCATGACCTCGCTGGCCTTCGACACGCGGCGCAATCCGCTCGGCGCCCGTCTCAACGCCATCTATGGCTCCGACCTGGGCCATTACGATCTGACCGATTTCCGGCTGGCCGCCGCCGAAGCTTACGAGGGCGTGGAGGAGGGCCTGATGAATGAAGCGGATTTCCGCGACTTCGTCTTCACCAATCCGATCAAGCTGCATGCCGGAATGAACCCGAATTTCTTCAAGGGCACGGTGCTCGAACATCAGGCCGAAAAAGCGCTGGCGGAATTGCGCGCCCGCGGCGAATTGCCGCCGCCCGGAGAAAACGTCGCCGCCGCCGCGCGATAACCGACCGCATCCGCCCTTTTCGCGGGCGCGGAGCCTTGCGGAGAGTCGCTACAAAAACGCAGCGGCGAGCCCGCCTGATGGCGCGCTCGCCGCTTTTTCATTCCGCGCCAGGAATTGACGGCCGCGACTCCTTCGCGACGCGCGCGGATTAACCGCCCGCCGCCGCGCTCTGGTCGCCGTCGCGCCGCACGTGCGGAATCACGTCCTTAACGAAACGTTCCAGCGAGCGCATGATCTCGCGATGCGGCATGCCGCCGAAGTTGGTAATCAACGAGATCTGCGTGGCGCCCATCGCCCGGTAATACTCAATCCGTTCGAGACATTGCTCCGGATCGCCGAAGATTACCTGGTTCGGATACATGAAATCGTAATTTTCATGGATATGCTGGAAAATCTTGCCGATTCCGGCGTAACCCCGGTACTGATCGGCGTCCGCGTCGACCCGGTTCGCCCCGGCTGCCAGCTCGAAATAGTTGGTGAGATAGGGGCGCGGATAGTCGCGCGCGTGCGCCGCGGATTCGCCGCAGAACGCATGCATGCACATCATCACCTCGCGGCTGGCCGGATCGTAACCGGCTTCGGTGAGCGTCTGGCGATAATGCCGGATGCGCGCGACGCCGTCCTCGGGCGACCCCACGTACGGCACGTACATCAGATGGTAGCCGTGGCGCGCCGTGAACTCGAACGATTCGGGCGTCATGATGCAGGCGACGTAGATTGGCGGATGCGGCCGCTGAACCGGCTTCGGCAGCACGTTCACGTCTTTCAGGATGCGATAGCGGCCCGCATAATTGAGCGGCTCGTCCCGCCATGCGCGCAGGATGATCTCGTGCGCCTCGTCGAAACGCGCCCGGCTCTCCGCCATCGGCACGTTGAAGGCGTCGTACTCGGCGCGCTGAAAGGCGCGGCCGATGCCGAAGTTCAGCCGGCCGTCCGAAAGATTATCGAGCATCGCGAACTCTTCGGCGACCCGCACCGGATCGTTCAAGCCGATCAGCGCGACGCCCGAGCCGATGCGAATCCGCCGGGTGCGCTGCGCCGCCGCCGCGGCGATCACCGGCATCGACGGCAGCACGCCGCCGTAACCGAAAAAATGATGTTCGGCGAACCAGACCGCGTCGAGGCCGTTCTGATCGGCGAACTCAATCTCTTCGAGGATGTCCTGGTAGAGCCGCCCGACCGAGCCGTTGAGCGACGGCCAATAGGTCGGCAGATAAAATAGCGAAAACTTCATCGATTCCTCTCGCCCGGCGTCGCCAGCGCGGCCAGCGCGACGCCGGTATTCCGCGCCTGCGCGCCGCTCAAGAATACCGCGCGGATTCGCCCCTCGCCATCAACCGGACCGGTCGCCCGGATCGCCGAGGCGCGATCGCGCGGCCGGGTTTCGGCGGTCAATTGCGATTGCGTTTAATCGGCGGCGTGTCATCCTAATGGGCGGCGCGCCGCAATCCGCTCGGCGCGTTCGATTATCAGTGGCGTGGGAGGACGCGCGCGTGCGCTACGGCTCTTCGAACGATCAAGCTTCGCTCATCAGGCAATTCGCCGCCGCGATTGCGCTACTGACTTCGCTCCTGCTGGGCGTCGGAACCGCGGTCGCTCAGGACTATCCCGACGTATACCATCCCGCCAGCGAAGACCATCCGACCAGCGGCAAGCAGGACTTCATGAAGCATTGCGCGCCCTGCCATGGCGCGAACGGACGCGGTCATGGTCCCGAGGTCAACGTGATTCCCGACCTCCATCCGCCCGATCTGACCGCGCTCAGCCTGAAGAACGGCGGCATCTTCCCGGCCAAACAGGTCGCCGACACAGTCGACGGCCGCAAGTCGATTCCGTCGCACAAGCGCTTCGACATGCCGTTCTGGGGCGTCAATTTCCAGCAGGAGGGCAAGGAGTTCAGTCCCGAGAGCGAGGCGCGCGCCAAGGCGCGAATCGAC
>JAJXYM010000380.1 GCA_021780585.1 Deltaproteobacteria bacterium | reverse complement strand
AGCGGAGGCATTAAATTGGCGCCGCCAGAAAATTGTCACCCGCAAAAAACGACTGATCCAGCCCCCCCGCCGTCGCTCGAGCGATCGCTAGTCGTGGAGGCCAGGCGCGGCGTGAAGCTCGCCGCCGCGATCGCCATCCTGATCCAACTGCTATTCGTTGTATCCGATTACCTGACTCCGCCGAGCACGCCGGGATGGGCGTACCGCGTCCATCTCGTCACGTTCGGAGTCGGCGGCGCGGCGATCGCCGTCGCCGGAAGGCCGGTGTTCGAGCGCCATTGGCGCGGAATTGCTCTGGCGCTCGCCCTGGCGCTGGTGGTCAACCTAACGGCGACGGGCGCGATTCCGCCAACGCCGCTGCCGGCGATTCTGTCGCTGGTCATGGTGAGTTTCGGCGCGGCAATCCTCATCCCCTGGGAGACGCGATATCAGCTCGTGCTCAACCTGGCGTGCGTGGCGGCGACGCTGATCGGCGTGGACTGGGCATGGCCGGCGTCGTCAGCGCTCGCCGTGCGGTATGGCGCGATGAGTTTGCTGACGGCCGCCATAATCACGCAATTTGGCGTGTTTCACCTGATTTCCTGGCGGCGCGCCGCGCACGCCGCGTGGGCGCGGCGCGCCGGACGCGAGGACGACCTTGCCAGGCGCGACGCCGAAATCAGCCTCCTGACCGACAACCTGATCGATATCGTGTTGGCGCTCGACGCGGCCGGCAAGATTGTCGAAGTCACCGGCAGCGCGGAACGGACGCTTGGTTACGCCCGTGACGAGCTGATCGGCCGCTGCGCGCTCGACCTGGTGCACGAGCAGGATCGCGACGCCGTCGCCGCCGCGTTCGCGCGCGCGGTGAAAGCGCCGGGAGACCCCGGTCGCGTCAATTGTCGCCTGCGGCACAAGACCTCCGGATGGCGCGCCATCGCCGCGATCGGACAGGCGGTGCGGGCGCCGGTGGAACCCGTCGGCGACGCCGGACACGTCACCATTATCGCTTCACTGCGCGACGTCACCGAGAACATCCAGCAGGAGCAGGCGCAGGCGGTCTGGAGCGCATTCGCCGGGGCTTCCGATAACGCGCTGACGGTGACCACTCCCGAAGGCGTCTATGTGAGCATCAACCCGGCCGCGGAGCGAATCTTCGGCTACCGGGCGGAAGAAGTAATCGGCCGCCATTTCTCGGAATTCGTCCCGCGGGAGCTTCGGCGCGAATTACGCGACGTGATCGCGCGCCTGGAGCGGGGCGAGCGAATCGAGGATTTCGAAACCCGGCGCGCCCGCAAGGACGGTTCGCTGCTCGACGTGTCGCAGACCATCTCGCCAATTCGCTCCGCGTCCGGCGAGCTGCTGGGCTATGCGACAGTGACCCGCAATATCACCGAGCACAAGCGCACCGAGCGGGCGTTGCGGGAGAGCGAGGCCAAATTCCGCAAGATTTTCGACGAAAGCGCGGACGCGATCGCGATCAATGCGCTGGAGGACGGAAAATACCTCGACGTGAATTACGGCAATGAGCTGATCACCGGCTACAGCCGGGAGGCGGCGCTCGGCCGGACGCCCAGGGAACTTGGCATCTGGAGCAACCCTGACGATCTGCGCGAAGCGATGCGCGAGTTGCGCGTGGAAGGCTTCGTGCGCAATCGCGAGGCGCGTCTGATCCGTCGCGACGGAACCAGGATCATGGTGTTGTTTTCCGCCGTTATCGTTGAATTCGAGGGCCGCCGATGCCTGCTGTCGTTCTCGCGCGACATCACCAGACTCAAGCGCTTCGAGGAGGAATTGCTGGCGGCGCGCGGGGAGCTGGCGCGGCAGGTCGAGGCGCTTGAAGCCAGCCAGGAATCCCTCCGCGCTGAAATCGCGGAACGCCGCGCGGCGCAGCAAAGCGCCGAGGAACGCGCCGAGACGCTGCGTAAAATTTTCGAGACCAGCACCGACACAATCACCATCAACCGGATGGCGGACGGCCGTTACGTGGACCTCAATCAGCAGTTCATCAAAGCCACCGGCCTTGAAAAACGACGGACGCTGGAAAAATCCCCGAGCGAATTGGGCGTCTGGGCCGACAAGGCCCAACTCCGGGAATTCCTTGCCAAGCTTCAAGCGGGCGAACATGTGCGCAACATGGAGGCCGACTTCGTCACCCGGCGCGGCCGCAGGCCCTGTCTGATCTCAGCCCAGGTTGTGACGCTCAACGGGGAGCCGTGCGTGATTTCGATCGTTCGCGACATCACGCGCCTGAAAAAAGCCGAAGCGACGCTGGTCGAGGCGCGCGACGCGGCCGAGGCGGCGTCACGCGCGAAGTCGGAGTTTTTGTCGAGCATGTCGCACGAGATCCGCACTCCGATGAACGCGATTTTGGGTATGGCGGAGGTGCTTGACGAAATGCCCCTCGGCGCGGAAATGCGCTTGTGCGTGCAGACCATGAAGCGCAACGGCCACGCGCTGCTCGCGCTGATCAGCGATATCCTCGATCTGGCGAAAATCGAGAGCGGCAAACTCGAACTGGAACGGACTCCGTTCGACCTCGAAGCGCTGGTCGAATCCGCCGCCGAGACCATGGCCTTGCGCGCCCATGAGAAGGGACTCGAGCTGGTGGCGAGCGTCGCCGCCGAAGCGCCGCGCCGGCTGATCGGCGATCCCCTGCGGATCCGCCAGATACTGGTCAATTTCCTCAGCAACGCGATTAAGTTCACCGCTGCCGGCGAGGTCGTGCTGAAGGTCGGGCGGGAGCATGGTGCGCCGGACCGGGCGACGTTCGAATTTTCCGTATCGGACACTGGAGTCGGAATCCCGGCCGATCAGTTCGACGTGATTTTTGCGAGCTTCACCCAGGCCGATTCCTCGATCACGCGCCGTTACGGTGGCAGCGGATTGGGCCTGGCGATCGTGCGGCGACTGGCTGAATCGATGAACGGCCGCGTTTGGGTGGAGAGCGAACTGGGCCGAGGAAGCGTCTTCCACTTCAGCGTGGACCTCGAAATCGATGCCGAGGAGCCGGGCCTGGCGACGGTTGCGCCGCCGGCCGGACTCCGCGTCATGATTGTCGATGATTCGGCCGCGAATCGCACGCTGCTGCGCGAAATGCTCGCCGGATGCGCGGTCGACGAAGCGGCCAGCGGCGAGGAAGCGGCGCGGGACCTGGTCCACGCCGAGGCGACCGGCTCGGCTTACGATCTGGTGCTGCTGGATTGGCGGCTTCACCGGTCGAACCCCTTCGCGCTGGCCGAGCGCATCGCGCGTCGGAACGACGCGCCGGCCCGGAACATCGCGATGCTCACGTCACACGAGTTGGCCCGCCAGATCGAGCAGGCGCGTGCGGACGGGCTGCGTTATCTGGTGAAACCGGTAAAGCGCGCGGACCTCTACGCGACGATCGCGACCGCGCCGGACCCACCGTCCGCCGACGCCCCGCGAAGCTCCCCACCGCCAATCGCGCTGGGACCGCCGGGCCAGCGCTTGAGCATATTGCTGGCGGAGGATTCGCCGGATAACCGTTTATTGGTCGAACTCTACCTGAAGAATGCCGCGTGCGACCTGGATTACGCCGAGAACGGGCGGTTCGCCGTCGAGAAATTCGCCGGCGGCCGCTATGCGCTCGTGCTGATGGACATCCAGATGCCGGTGATGGACGGGATTTCGGCCGCCCGGGAGATTCGCCGCTGGGAACACGAACACGGCCAAGAGCCCACGCCGATTATCGCTCTGACCGCGTCGGCCTTGAGCGAGGACGTAAGTAAGAGCCTCGAGGCCGGATGCAATCTCCATCTGAGCAAGCCGATCAGCAAGGCGGCGCTGCACGAGGCGATCCGGACGGTGCTCGCCGATCGCGGCGCCAATGGCCGAGCCGAAATCGTCGTGACGGTGGATCCTGATATCGGCGACCTGATTCCCGGTTTCCTCGCCCGCAAACGCGCGGACGCTGGAAACCTTATCGCGGCGCTGGAGCGCGGCGATCACGAGGCGGTCCGGCGGGTCGGGCACAAATTGAAGGGCGAAGGCGCCTCGTTCGGCTTCGTACCGGTTACGGAATTCGGGGCCGCGCTGGAGCGCAGCGCGGCCGCCCGGGACCTCTCCGGCGCCCGTCAGGCGGCGCTCGCCCTTAAGGATTATCTCGAACGGGTGCGGGTCGTGTCGCCCGCGGACACAGCGCAACCCTGAGGCGAACGATGTCGATTACCGCGCTCATCGTCGACGATTCCGTCGACGCCCGGAACTGGCTGCGGCGCAAGCTTGAAGGTATGGGGATCGTCATCGCCGCCGAGGCCGAAAACGCGGCCGACGGGCTGAAGCGGTTTCAAACGATGTCGCCGCAACTGGTCACGCTCGACATCATGATGCCTGAAATCGACGGCATGGACGCAATGGCGCTGTTTCAGCAAATCCGCCAGGACGCTCCCGACACGGCGATCCTGGTCGTCAGCGCCAGACCACAATCCGAACGACGCGACTTCCTGAAGGGCGGCGCGATCGGATACCTGGAAAAGCCGTTTGTCGATTTCGAGGCGGTCGCGCGGATCCTGCGGGCCTATTTTCCCGAGCTTGCGATCAGGCGGGCGAGGGCCTGAACGCCGCCCGGATTGGCGCGGCGGCGCGCCCGCGCCGTTTTTCCCGCGCCGCCGGGATCAGCGGCCGGCGCTCAATTCGCGCGAAATCAGAATCTTTTGCACTTCGTTGGAGCCGTCATAGATCTGGAAGACGCGCGCGTCGCGGTAGAGCTTTTCGACCGGATAATCATTCACGTAGCCGTAGCCGCCGTGAATCTGAATCGCCATCGAGCAGACTCGCTCGCACATCCGCGCGGCGAACAGCTTTGACATCGAGGCCTCCTTGACGCAGCGCACGCCGTGGTCCTTGAGCGCGGCGACGTGAAGATACATCTGCCGGGCGACTTCAATCTCGGTGCCCATCTCAGCCAGCATGAACGCGATCGCCTGGTGTTCGATGATTTTCTTGCCGAAGGTTTCGCGTTCCCGCGCGTAACTGAGCGCGGCGTCGAAGGCCGCCCGCGCCACGCCGACGGCCTGCGCGGCGACGCCCACGCGCGTGCTGTCGAGCGCGGAGAGCGCGATTCTCAGGCCGTCGCCCGGCGCGCCCACCATGTCCTCCGCGACAACTTCGAGCTCCTCGAGCAGAATCTGGCAGGTATCGTTGGTGCGATGGCCGAGCTTGTGTTCGAGCCGGATCACGCGATAGCCCGGTTGGTCGGTATGCAGCAAAAAAGCGGAAATGCCGCGCTTGCCCAGCGACGGGTCGGTGACCGCCAGCACCACCGCGACGTCGGCGGAGCGGCCCGAAGTGATGAAGGCCTTGGTCCCGTTGATCACATAATGGTCGCCGCGGCGCACGGCGCGGGTGCGGATCGCGGCGGCGTCGGAACCGGCGTGCGGCTCCGTCAGCGCCATGCAGCCGAGTTGCTTGCCGCTTGCGACGGGACGCAGGAAGCGTTCCTTTTGCGCCGGCGCGCCAAAGTCGCGCAGCTTCCAGCCAAAGGAGTTGGCGGCGCTGACCATGTTGCAGATCCCGGCGTCGCCGTAGGCGAGTTCCTCGGTCGCCACCAGGTAGGAGGTGAAATCCGCCCCGCTGCCGCCCCACTCGGCCGGGACGCATACGCCGAACAACCCCAGCGCGCCGATCTTGCGCACGGTCTCAAGCGGCACGGTTTCGGTGCGGTCCCATTCGGCGGCGAAGGGCGTAATCTCCTTGCGCACGAAGTCGCGGGTCAGGTCGCGGATCGCGATTTGTCGTTCGGTCAGGATACTCATCGGGGCGCCCCGCGGCCGGACGCGCGCGGGCGGCAACGCGGCGCGGCGGCAAATTCAGATTGCGTCATGGAGCCGCTGTAGCAACGTTCGCAAGCGAATTCAAAGTCCCCGCCATCGTGGACGCGCGCGGAGGAGGGAAGTGAAATGGATTTCAAGACTATCGTCACGCGCCGGGAAGGGCCGGCGTTTATAATCACGCTCAACCGGCCCGAGCGGCGCAACGCCATAAACGTCCAAATGATGGACGAGATTATCGCGGCGGCGCGGCGGGCCGAAAACGAAGCCGACGCGCGCGCGCTCGTGATCACCGGGGGCGAAGATGGTTTCTCCGCCGGCGCTGACCTCAACGATGCGCTGGCGATCAAATCCCCGGCGGCGGGAATCGAGTATTTCGGCCGCTGGCGCGAACTCACCGCGACGCTCGAGCGGCTGGGCAAGCCGGTGATCGCCGCGATCGAAGGTTATTGCATCACCGGCGGATGCGAGCTGGCGCTGGCGTGCGATCTGCGCTTCGCCGGCGCGGGCGCGAGCTTCGCGATCACCAGCTCCCGGATCGGCACCGTGCCGGGCGCGGGCGGAACGCAGCGCCTGCCGCGTATCGTCGGAATCGCCAACGCGCTCGAACTGATGTTCTCGGCGGAACCGATCGGCGCGGCGGAGGCCTGGCGTATCGGCCTGATAAATCGCCTCGCGCCCGCCGGCGGCGCGCTCGCGGCGGCCCGTGCGGTCGCTGAGGTTTACGCCAAACGCGCGCCGCTCAGCCTCGCGCTGATCAAGCGCGCGGCGCGCCGGGGGCTCCAGATGGAGCTCGCCGCGGGGCTGGAGTTCGAGAGTTTTCTGGCTACGACAATCTATGGAACCGATGACAAAAACGAAGGTATCTCGGCCTTCCTGGAAAAGCGCGACGCCGTCTTCAAGGGACGTTAGCCGCGGCCCCGTCGGCAATCGGAATCACCGGCCGCGCGCAGGATCTCCCGACCATCGCCAGGCGACGTCGGTGCGGCTGACTCCCACCAGCACGCCGCAAAACGCCGTGGGATGGAGCCACATGCCGTCGCGCAAACCCTCCTTGCGGGGCGTGAAGCGGCCGCCGCGTTCCCACAATCGCGCCGCGATCGCCTCAACGTCGGCGGTCTCGACATAAAACATGTAGAGCGAATCGCCGCGCCGGCGATGAAACCGGCCCATCGCGGCCGCTTTGGTCGGTTGCGAAATCTCGATTCGATCGAGTCGCGCGGGCGCGTCGAACATCGTGAGCGTTCCGGTATAGCCGAACTCGTCGTGCTCAATAGGCACATACTTCGCCGGATCAAGTCCGAAGATCCGCGTATAGCGCTCCGCCGTCGCACGCCAGTCGGCGACCACATTGGTCACCTCATATAGCCATTTGATCGCGCCCACCGGAGCCGGGTTCCGCAGGGCGCTGATTACCGTCGGCATTCCACAGGTCGCCGCGGCGTCAAGAAAAAGCTGGCCGGCGGCGCGCTCGAACCTGACGCCATTGTCGGTTAACCGCGCGGCGGCCTGATCGACGTCTTCGACAGCGAAGCCTGCGGCGTATAGTCCGCCACCCCATCGCGCGGCGAAATTCGCCACGGGACCGGGGCCGTCGATCTCGAGAAACTCGATCGTGCTGACGCCCGCCCGCACTGTCGTGCGTTTGACGCCCAACGTTCGTAAGGCGTCGCTCCCGACCACCTCGGCGCCAAAGATCTCGCCCGCCGCACGCGCCGCCTCGTCGCGATCACGCACCACGATTTGTACCCGGTCGACTCGCTTGAGCATCTCTCTCCCCGTCTGCGGGCCACGGCGCCTCGTGCGGCGACGCGGCTGACCCACACTTATCAAGCCGCCGTCGTATGCTCCAAGGGAACGCTTGGGAGGGTCGCCCCGCATCGTTTCGCGACACGTCCTTCGTCGGAGCGGCCGGTTCCCGCGAGAGCCCAAGGCGTTCGGCGCCTGACCATGGCTTGCGATAACGCTCCACTCATTGCGAAACAGGGCGTATTTGCACTACGCTTCGCAAGGGCTGAGAGTCGATAATCAAACTTCCGGTTTAATGACCTAAGGGGCTATTGTCATCCCAGAGACGATTCCGACCAAGCATAGCGGCCGGTGTCCTTATCGCCGCGCTTATCGGTTATTGGACGCCGGTCCGCGCCGCCGCGATTAACGTTCCCGCTGACGAGCCGACGATCCAGGACGCCATAAACGCGGCGTCCGCCGGCGACGTCGTGCTCGTCGCGCCGGGAACGTATGCGGCAGTGGCGGCGGGGGGAATTCTGATTGAGGGCGCGTCGACCGCGACGATCCTTTCCAACATTATCACGAACAATACGTATCTCAGTGGCGATGGCGGCGGCATATCGCCACATTCAGGGAGACATCCAGTGATAATGAACAACCTGATCGCCGGCAACTCAGTCACGGGCGTCTTTTCGGGGGCCGGAACTCCGATAGCCGCGGGCGGCGGAATCGCAATGATCAATGACTCCGACCCGCTGATCCAGCAGAACCTGATAATAAATAACGACTCCGATATCGGCGCAGACATTTACTTCAGCGTTCCCTCCGGCTCAACGGGGCCATCGCTGATTAACAATACAATCTGTAAATTCGTTTAGACAAGATATCGCTCCTTTCTTAACCTACCCGGCGACCGTGGGCGGGTATCCCAACAAACGAGCGCGGGATTTTAGTACGACCGCGGCAATCCAAGCAGATGTTCCGCAACGTAACTTAACACAAGATTGTTCGCTATCGGCGCGGTGCGATACAAGCGAGCCTCCCGCCATTTCCGTTCAACATGATATTCTTTGGTAAATCCATAGCCTCCCAGGGTAACCATAGCGGCCTCTCCCGCCTCCCAGGCAGCTTCGGTCGCCAGATACTTCGCCATATTCGCTTCGGCTCCGCACGGGAGTCCAGCATCGAACAGCGCAGCGGCCTTGAGTCTCATAAGATCCGCCGCCTCAACTGCGACATGGGCTTTGGCGATAGGAAACTGCACGCCCTGGTTCATCCCGATCGGCCGATCAAAAACGCGGCGCTGATTGGCGTATTGGGTCGCGTAATCGACAAACCAGCGGCCGTCGCCAATTGACTCGCTGGCGACCAGAATCCGTTCAGCATTTAGCGAACTGAGCAGACAGAAAAATCCCTTTCCCTCTTCACCGACCAGCGCCTCCCGCGGAAGCACGAGGTTATCAATGAAAAGCTGGTTGGTGCCATGGTTGACCATCGTGGCGATCGGTACAGCTTTGATCGCGCTTCCGCTTTCTTTGATGTTTACCAAGAAGAGGCTCAAGCCATCCGTTTTCTTTTTTACCTGGTCGAATGGCGTAGTTCGCGCGAGCAGGAGGAGCATGTCCGAGTGCTGATAGCGCGAGGTGAAAATCTTTTGCCCATTGATTATGTAGTTGTCGCCCTCGAGGCGCGCGAACGTCTTGATTTTGGGAGTTTCGGATCCCGCGTCAGGTTCGGTGACTCCGAAAGATTGCAACCTCAGTTCGCCGGAGGCGATGCGCGGCAGGTATCGTTGCTTCTGCTCAACGCTCCCGTGCTTCAGGATCGCCGCCATCGTATACATTTGAGCGTGGCAAGCGACCGCATTGCCGCCGCTGCGATTGACCTCCTCCAGAATAAGCGACGCGTCCAGCATCCCCAATCCGGCGCCGCCATATTCCTGCGGGATTAGAGCCGACAGCCAGCCGGCTTCGGTCATCGTTTTCACGAATTCGTCGGGATACGCATTTCGCTCGTCACACGAACGCCAGTATTCATTGCCGAAGCGAGCGCACAGAGCCGCCACCGCGCGGCGAATTTCTTTCTGGCCGTCCGAAAATTCAAAGTTCATCATTTGCTCCAGCGAAGCCGTATAACGTAAGGGCTAAGTAAAATCGGCGCCAAGAGGGCGCCGCTTGACCGTATCGAGGTCGGCCGCGGCGCAAACCCGACCGGGACTGGCTAACGCGCCTGTCTTCAGGAACAGGCAGCGCCTCTCGCAACTTTCGTGTCCCGGCGGTTAACGATTTTTCCATAGCGGCTTGCGTTTCTCGTTGAACGCCGCGATGCCTTCCAGGCGATCTTCACTACCAACAAGAACATTGTAAGCGGCGATATCGAGCGCGTACGCGGTGGTAGAGTCGCAATCCTGACCTCGGCCGGTGGATAGTTTGGCCATTCTGATCGCCATCGGCGCGCTTTCGGCGATTTGCACGGCTGTTTCGAGCGCGCTCTTGAACGCCTCGCCAGCCGGGACGACACGATTCACCAATCCCCACTCGTAAGCGGTCGCGGCGTTTATAGCGCGTCCGGTGTAGATCATCTCGCGCGCCCGGCGTGTGCCGATGCTGCGAGCGAGGTTCTGCAGACCGCCACCTCCCGGGAGGATACCACGCGTGACCTCCTTGAGCGCGAACTCGGCGGTCGCCGACGCGACAATAAAATCGGCGCCGAGCGCAAGCTCGCATCCGCCCGCATATGCAAAGCCCTCGACGGCGGCGATTATCGGGATCGGAAAGTCCCAGAGGGCTTTGAACGTTTCTTCAATCAAATGATGCTGGCGCCGCCATTGGTCGTTGCTCATGCCGTTGCGTTCCTTGAGATCGCCGCCGGTCGAAAATGCGCGGCTGCCAGCGCCGGTGAGAACCATGCAGCGGAGCGTCTCGTTAAATGCCTGATCGCGAAGCAGGTTCAGGAGCTCCTGGATCATTCGCGTGTTCATCGCGTTGAGCGCGACCGGACGATTCAAAGTCACCACGGCAATGCCCGGATTGCCCGGATGCCAATCCAGTTTCAAAGTATCCACTTTGCTCTCTCCTGAGTTACTGTTTGGACCGCGCTCGCCGCTGACGTAACCCCCGGCCAATATTGGAAAAGCACGATTAATACGTGGAATGTCGCGATGGCCAAGGCGCCGAATCTCAAATTGCCCCGGTTTGATTTTCAATGCGCGCCCGGTCCGGTCCGATCGTCTCGACGCCAGGCAATTGTGTCAGCTGTCTCCGTGACGATCTGCTTCACTGAATGACCGAAACGCGGCGGTGTCGCAGATCGAGGGCGGTCGAAGAGCGCCGATAAGGCGGCCGTGCGCTGCTTCGGGTGCGAGGAGAACGGCGAACGAGGCCATGCGCGGGACAACAAGCGTGGCAACCCACGGATCGCGCGGTCAGGGTCTTACGCCAGCGGCGGCGGTGATTTCCAGCACGGCCCCGCCTTCGGCAGCATCGCGGGCAGGGGATGCTGCAGCAATTCCTCGAACCAGCGAGAGGTCTCGACGAGCTTATCGAGATCCACGCCGGTCCCGATTCCCATCCCTTCGAGCATGAAAACCAGGTCGTCCATCGGGATGTTGCCAGTCGCCTTGGGCGCGAAAGGACATCCGCCCGCCCCGCCCGTCGATGCGTCGAGCACGTCAGCACCGGCGCGCACGGCCGCGTAGGCATTGGCGAGTCCGGTGTTACGCGTGTTGTGGACGTGGATACCAATTCGTACGCCGGGAAATTCCTTGCGCGCGCGCCCGAGCATTCGATCGATTTGGGGCGGCACGGCCATCCCCACCGTATCCGCGAAATCAACCTCGGTGACCCCGGCGTCGATGAATTGCGCCGCGAGACCGATCACACGGTCTGGATCAACGGCCCCTTCGAATGGACAACCGAAAGCCGTCGCGATCGTGCCGGTGAGTTCAACGCCGTCATGTTGCGCCCGCATGAAAATCGGCCGGTACGCGGCCATGGTCGCTTCCGGGAGCGCGTTGGCGTTCTTTTGGTTCATCGTGTCCGTGGAGGCGACGACCAGCCGGATATAGCGAGCTCCGGCGCTTACGGCACGATCATATCCGCGGTCGTTGAGCACCAGGACGATGGGGCGGATTCCCGGAATCGTCAACGCTACACGAAGCACCTCCTCGGCATCGGCCATCTGCGGCACCCACTTGGGGCTGGCGAAGGAAGCCACCTCGATCCAGCGCATCCCGGCGGCCGCGAGACGGCGGATCAATTCAACCTTTTGCGCGGACGACAACATTATTTTTTCATTCTGAATGCCGTCGCGCGGCGAAACGTCACACAGGACGATCCGATCGCTCATATTGGTTGCCCCCATCCTTTCCGACGTTGCGCTTGAGCGTCCACGGAGCATCGGACTCTTGCGGACTTTGCAACGGCGCGGCAATTATCGCTCAACCCCGCCGGCGATCAAGCAACGGAACAGGATCGCCGCGGCGGTGATGATCACTTTTTTCTTTCGGCAGTTCAACGTCAGCGTCATTATCGATCGATGCCGGCGGGCGCGAACGTCATCCGCAATCCCGAATCGTTCCTTACCATGCCGGCGGAGCATCACCGTCACTGGTCGAGCGGCTCAATATGCGATCGGCGCTGGCGCTGGAGTGGCGACTCGGACACAACGCTCGCGAGCTTCGCGGACTCGCACGACTTCGTACGGCGGCGAAAGACTGTTCAGCCTGGACGTTGACGTAAGGTTGGCTACTCGACGAACGCTCAGAGCCTTTGTGACGGAATCACGCCTGCCGCCGCCTCTTGCGGTTCCGTAACAAGTGTGGTGTTTAGCTTCATCAGCAGCCCCGAAAGGCTCGCCAAATCCCGCAATTGAAGCGAGGTGTGTTGGTCATGAAAGCCATGGTGATGGAACAAGTCGGCAAGCCTATGGTGGTCAAGGAATGGCCCGAGCCGAAATGCCCCTCCGACGGCGCAATTGTGCGCGTGGAGGGCAGCGGCATCTGCCGCTCCGACTGGCATCTATGGCAGGGCGACTGGGGATGGATCGGCTTCAAACCGCGACTGCCAACAATCCTCGGACACGAATTCGCGGGCGTGATCGAGGAAGTGGGCAAGGATGTAAAGACGCTCAAGCCCGGCGCGCGGGTGGTGGCGCCGCTCGTGCAGGGTTGCGGGGTCTGCGAGGACTGCCGCACCGGCCATTCCAACCATTGCTTCACGCCCAGCAACGGCGGCTACGCCCGCTACTCGGTGTTGAAGCACGCCGACTTCAATTGCGCGCAACTCCCCGACAAGATCGATTTCGTCGAAGCGTCCGCGATGGGATGCCGCTACGTTACGGCCTTTCACGGCATCCTCGACCAGGGAGAGGTCAAGGCCGACGAGACGGTGGTGGTGTACGGCTGCGGCGGAGTCGGATTATCGGCAATTCAGATCGCCTCGGCGCTGGGCGCGCGGGTGATCGCGGTTGACCTGGACGACCGCAAGCTGGAGTTGGCGAAGGAAGTCGGCGCTTCCGACGTCGTCAACGGCAAGAACGGCGATCCGGTCAAGGCGGTGATGGACCTGACGCACGGCGGCGCCGACGTCAGCGTTGACGCGCTCGGTATCGCCGCCACCTGCCGCAACGCCATCCTGAGCCTGCGCAAGCGCGGGCGCCACGTTCAGATCGGCCTTACCACGCAAGGCGAAAAGGGCGAAGTCGCGCTGCCCATCGATCAGATCGTGTTCAAGGAGCTCCAGATCGCCGGATCGCTGGCGATACAGTCGTTTCGCTATCCCGCGATGCTGAGCATGGTCGAGCGCGGGCGGCTTCAGCCCCGCAAGCTGATCACTGAGACGATACCGCTGGAAAAAGCTTTTAGCGTGCTCGAGCAGATGTCCAAATTCGAAAACGTCGGGATTAGCGTGATAAACCAGTTTTAGCCGCTGGTGCGCCGCTGAAGGCGGGCGTCGCCGATAACGATCGAAAAGATAATCTTTTTCGTGCGCATGCGCGCCAAATCAAACTGCGCGGGAGCGGAGCCGATCGCGACCCGCTACAACGCTCAGACGATTGAAGGAGAGAAATCATGAGTGGTTACACGATCATTGACGTCGACACCCATGTGACCGAAACGCCGGACCTGTGGATCAGCCGCGCGCCGGCCAGCATGCGCGATCGCGTGCCTCATGTGGAAACCGACGCCAGAGGGATTCAGCGCTGGGTTCTGGGGAGCGGACGGGGTTTGGCGAGCGTCGGCATGACCGCTACCGCGGGAGTGGGTAGCTTCAAGCGCCCGCCCAAAAATTACGACGAGATGCACCCGGGGGCGTACGACGCCAAGGCGCGGCTGAAGTACATGGACCAGATGGGCATTTGGGCGATGGTCATGTATCCGAACGTCGGCGGTTTTGGCGCGCAACAGTTCCTGAAACTGAACGATCCCGAGCTGATGCTCACCTGCGTCGAGATTTACAATGATTGGCAGACCGAGTGGGCGTCAGCGGATTCCCGCCGCCTGCTGCCGATCACTTCGATCCCGTTCTGGGACGTGGCCGCCGCCGTCAAGGAAGTCCGGCGATGCGCCGCAATGGGCCACAAAGGCATTCTCTTCACCGGCGAGCCGCAATACTACGGCAAGCCGCTGCTGGGCGACCCGCATTGGAACCCACTATGGGAAGTCGCGGTCGAACTGGATCTGCCGATCAGCTTTCATATCGGCTCGGGCGATATGGCCGAAGGACTGCTGAAAACGAGAGTCGCGAGCTACGGCAGGATGGCCGCGTTTGCGGAACTGGCCGTGGATATTTTCCTTCGCAACGGCCTCCAGCTTAACGACCTGCTGATGTCCGGAGTGCTGGCGCGTTATCCCAAGATCAAGTTCGTCTCGGTGGAAAGCGGTATCGGCTGGATTCCCTTCGCGCTCGAGGCGATGGATTATCAGTTCCAGGGCAATAGCGTGGCGGAAGAGCATCCGGAATTCGATCGGCTGCCGTCCGAGTATTTCGCGCGCAACGTCTACGCCTGTTACTGGTTCGAACAGACCGCGCCGCGCCGACTGATCGACAAGATCGGCGAGGACAACGTCCTCTTCGAAACCGATTTTCCGCATCCGACCTCGCTCTACGGCGACGAAGTACACGCGCGGATCAAAGGCGGACTCTCGGACTGTGCGGAGTCGGTACGTCACAAGATCCTCTGGGGTAACGCGCAAAAGCTCTACAAGGTCGCCGGGCCTGACGCGGCGGACGAGGCGAAACGAACCGCGGCGGTCGGCGCGTGAGCGGCGGACTGGTTGACCGTTACACGGAGGACATCCGATGATCGAGAGAAAACAGCGAGTGCCGTTCCGTGATTTTTCGACGCTCAGCGACAAAGACCGCGAGCTGGGCGAACGAACCATGGTCAACGGCAAGGTGGTCAATATCTTCAGAGTTCTGATGCAGCATCCGCGGCTCGCTCGCGCCTGGTCGAAATTCGCGAGCTACATACTCTCCGACCAGCAGACGTTAGCCGTTCGCGAGCGGGAGATCTTGATTCTGAGGATCGGATGGCTCAACCAGGCCCCGTACGAATGGGAGCAGCACGTTCGAATCGCCAAAGCCGCGGGCGTCACCGACGATGAAATCGAACGGATCGGCAAGGGACCGACGGCCGGATGGAATAAGAATGACGCCGCGTTGATTCAGGCGGCTGACGACCTGTTCGAAAATTCCGTGGTCTCCGACGAAACCTGGAAAGCGCTTTCCGAGCGCTACAACACGGAGCAGATGATGGACGTGGTGTTTACCGTCGGCCAGTACAACCTGGTGTCGTGGGCGCTGAACAGTCTGGGCGTCCCGCTCGACGACTACTTGCCGGGCGCGAGGAAATAATCGCGGTCGCGCTTTACGCCGACCCGCGTGGGCCGAAGCGATCGGCTGGATACACGCGTAAGGTTCTTTTACTTATCGCGCGAAGATTTTGGATAAGACCGATGCGAGACGCGCATCATATGAACGGCGGGAAGATCGGCGCGCCTTCAGGCGTCGCTCCCGACCCGGGGGAGGAAAAATGTCATACGATCTGATCATTCGCAACGGAACGGTCGTCGATGGCTCCGGGCTCCCGCGTTATCGCGCCGACGTCGCGATCGCGCAAGGCCGAATCGCCGCGATCGGCAAAATCGACGACTCGGCGAAGGAGACAATCGACGCCGAAAGTCACGTCGTCGCTCCCGGCTTCATCGACGGCCATACCCACATGGACGCGCAGATCTTCTGGGACACGCTCGGCACCTGTTCGTGCTGGCACGGCGTCACCACCGTCGTGATGGGCAATTGCGGCTTCTCGCTCGCCCCGTGCGCGGAGAAAGACAAGGCGCGGGTGATCCGCAACCTCGAGCGCGCCGAGGATATCTCGCCCAAGGCGATGGAAGCCGGCGTCAAATGGTCATGGGATTCGTTCCCGCAATATCTCGACGCGATCGATCGGCTGTCCAAAGGGATCAACTACACGGCCTATATGGGCCATTCGGCGCTGCGCACTTACGTGATGGGCGAGCGGGCCTTTTCCGACGAAGCGACTTCGGAAGATCTTGCCGCGATGAAGCGGGAATTGCGCGACGCGATCAAAGCTGGCGCCGCCGGCTTCAGCACATCGCGCAACCGCAATCATGAGACTCCCGACAGCCGACCGGTCGCGAGCCGTCTCGCCAACTGGAATGAGGTCCGTGAGCTGGTGGGCGTGTTGGGCGATCTGGGCGCCGGAGTCTTCGAGTTGGCGCAGGAGGATATCGATCGCGACCCCGAGCGCATGCACGATTTTCTCGGCCGCCTGCAACGTCTCGCGCTCGAAACCAGGGTGCCGACGACCTTTGGCGTCGTGTCGATACGCAAGGCGCCGCATACCTGGCGTCCTTACTTTCAGATGATCGACGAGACCGTCGCCTTGGGCGGCAAGATGCTCGCCCAAGGCAGTAGCCGGTGGATCAGCTCGCTGCTCTCGTTCGA
This sequence comes from Deltaproteobacteria bacterium, assembly GCA_021780585.1. Taxonomy (GTDB): domain Bacteria; phylum Desulfobacterota; class Binatia; order Binatales; family Binataceae; genus JADMIL01. Next base: position 1,735 of record JAJXYM010000380.1, on the reverse strand, counting down.
GACCGCGATGCCGTTCGACAAGACCCCCGTGTGGTCGGACATGCGCAAGCTGCCGCTCGCGGAGCAGGAAGCCGCGCTGCGCAATCCGGACTCGCGCCGGGCGCTGCTCGAGGCCGCCCGCGACTATATGGCGCAACCTGACCGCGCGATCGGCGCGGAGGCGCGCAAGCCTAATTTCGATTACCTCTTCTTGCTCGATAAGCCACTGCCGCCGTATCGCTCGATCGCCCAGATCGCGAAGGAAGCGAACCGGGATCCGCTGGAGGTGATCATCGATCTCGCACTGGAAAAACATCTGAAGCAGTTTTTCATCCAGCCGATTGTCAACGAGGACCAGGATATTGTGCTCGGCATGATGCGCCATCCGCGTTCCGTCGTGACCTTTTCGGACTCCGGCGCGCACGTGTCCCAGATCATGGACTCGTCAATTCAAACCCATCTGCTTGGTTATTGGGTGCGCGAGCGTCAGGCTCTGACCCTTGAGTACGCGATCCGCAAGATTACCTTTGAGCTGGCGTCATTCTGGGGCCTGCGGGGACGCGGGATGATCCGCGAGGGCAACTTCGCCGACGTCACGATCTTCGACCCGGAGACGATTTCACCGACGATGCCGACGCTCGAGTACGATTTGCCGGCCGGCGCGCGTCGCCTCAAGCAGAAGTCGGTCGGAATCAAGGCCACAATCGTCAACGGCGAGGTCCTGATGCGCAACAACGAACATAGCGGCGCTCTGCCCGGCAGACTGCTCCGCGGTCCGCTCGCCGCCACCGCTTAGCGGTCTACTTTTTCAAGCCTCGTTCGATCACAACGAGCGGGCGGGAGGACGATGTCCTCCCGCCCGCTCTCGCTGGTCACGGCAACCTTCCACGGCTTCGCACGGATCAATGCGAATGGGCGAAAGGCAATGCTTGACCTTTTCGCCGCCGATCTGACGGCCCCCGGCTGGATACGGCGTGACGGAAGCGCCGGCGCGTCCCGGTTGCCCGTGCTCACGGCCAGCCGATAAATCAGGACGCCAGCGTACCTAGCGCAAAAGCCGCCAATCCGAACGCTATCGCTACCGCTCACCGATAAGGCCCGTCCAATTTCAGAGCCGCGAGGCCGGATCGAGCCATTCGCGAGCGGCCTTTTCGAGCACCGCCGACCCGACCGGAAACGACCGCCATAAGTCAAACTTTCATACGATCAGCCTCCTTTCGCGCCACGGGCGCACTGCCGCGTGTTCACGATTGTTCGTGCCAGCCCGGTTTAACTGAAAATTGACGCGAGGGGTAAAGATCCGCGCCGTTTCTGTCCCTCCGTCCTAAGTGCGCAACGATTCGACGAACTTAAGGATCGCGGCGGCGCACTCCCCATCAAGGTCTTGCACGTATTAAAATTCGATGCCCTTCCGCGCCGACACGCCATCGCGGAACGGATGTTTCACCGCCTGCATCTCAGTAACGATGTCCGCGATCGTAATCAGTTCCACTGGCGCGTCCCGCCCAGTCAGAATCACGTGAAGATCAGGACGCCGGGCTTGCAACGCCGAGAGCACCTCGTCGAGCGGAACGAAGCCGTAGTTGATGACGTAAGTGAATTCGTCAAAGACCACCAGGTCGTAGCTCCCGTCCAACAGCCACGCACTGGCGATGTCCCACGCGGATCGGGCTGCTTTTCGATCGCGATCCAGGTCGAGGCTTTCCCAGGTGAATCCGTGCCCCATCGTGAGCCAAGTCAAATCCGGCGTTCGCTC
>JAJXYM010000135.1 GCA_021780585.1 Deltaproteobacteria bacterium | reverse complement strand
GCGCGAACCAAGGAGGATCGGATGGAAAAACGCCGCAGGGAACAATTACGCAGGCAGAAGCAACAGGAAAAGGAACAGCGCCGGGTCCAGCGCGCCGTCGAACGCAAGGGGCAACGTGCACAGGGCGGCGGCAAAGACGCCGATCTCGAAGGTATCGTTGCCGGACCGCAGCCCGGCCAGATCATCTCATCTGAATCTTGACCGCCTCCGTCGTGCGGCCGATTACGGCTCAAGCCGGCGTCGCGCCAGGGGCGGGAATGGCTCGCGGCGCCCAGACCGCGCCGCTTGAGCCTTCACTTCGAGCGCGGCTAAGCTCGAACCTCCGTGTTTCCCAACGAAATCGCGATAGCGCCGCTGACCCGGCCGATCAACGCCGAGCTCACGCCGCCCGGCTCAAAGAGCATCACCAACCGCGCGCTGTTATTGGCCGCGATGGCGGACGGACGCTCGACGATCAACGGCGCGTTGATCAGCGACGACACGCGGCGCATGGCGGCCGCGCTCGCCGCGCTCGGCTTCACGATCGCGACTGACGAGCCGGCGCGGCGCATCGTCGTCGCCGGACAGGCGGGCGCGATTCCCGCCGCCAGCGCCGATTTGGACGCGGGCGGCGCGGGCACCGCGATGCGCTTTCTGGCGGGCTTCGTCACGCTCGGGAGCGGAAGCTACCGAATCGACGGCAACGCGCGGATGCGCGAGCGGCCGATCGGCGCCCTGCTCGACGCGCTTGGCGCGCTCGGCATCGACGCGCGCAGCGAACGCGATAATCGTTGTCCGCCGATCGCAATCGACATGCATAGTGAACGCTTCGCCGGCGGCGTCGCCGAAATCGACGCCAGCCAATCCTCGCAATTCGTCTCCGCCCTGCTGATGCCGGCGCCGCTATGGCCGCGCGGACTCCGGCTCCGGACGCATGGCGACGCCGCGCGCCCGTTTATCGAAATGACGCTGGCGCTGATGAAGCAATGGGGCGCCGACAGCGCGCTCAACGGCGCCGAAATCGCCGTGCCGGGCGGCCAGCGCTACCTTGCGATGGACTTCACGGTCGAGCCGGACGCCACCGCGGCGAGCTATTTCGCGGCGGCGGCGGCGCTGGTGGGCGGCACGGTCGTGATTCGCGGCCTCGGCCGCGCGAGCGTGCAGGGCGACGCGCGTTTTATCGATTTGCTGGCGCGGATGGGCGCGCGGATCGAATGGCGGGATGACGCGGTCGCGATTACCGGCACGGGACGGTTGATCGGCGTCGATGCGGAACTGAACGCGATGCCCGACGTGGTTCCGACGCTGGCCGCGATCGCGCCGTTCGCGGAATCGCCGACCCGGATCCGCAAGGTCGCGTTCATCCGCCATCACGAAAGCGATCGGATCGCGGCGCTGGCGACCGAGTTGCGCCGGATGGGCGCGACGGTCACGGAGTTCGACGACGGTCTGGAGATCTTGCCGACGGCGGCGCGTCCGGCGGCGATCGAGACCTACGACGACCATCGGCTGGCGATGGCGTTCGCGGTCGCGGGACTCAAGACGCAAGGAATCCGGATCGTGAATCCAGGATGCGTGGCGAAGACGTATCCGGAATTCTTCGCGGACCTCGAACGGCTGCGGCAGCCGTAACCGCCGCGCGGCGCGATAGTTGCGATTTTTGCAACTATCGTGACGCGCGCGGCCGCACGGTTGGCCGACGCCGCGCGGTCGGGCCTGAACGTTCGATCGAGGACGGGCCGGCGCCGCGCGCGTGAACTCCGCGCCGCCAGCCCGATCCCGAATCAGCCCTGCGCGAGCGTCTTCAGATCCTCGGCCCAGTTCTCATACGGACGCAGCGGGATAATTTCGATATCCTTCGCGATATGGGAGTAGCCGAGCTTCCAGATCGGCAACTGATGCATCGCCTGGTCCAGAACATCCGCGTTCGGCACGTCCATAATCGCGATCACGATCGGCTTGCCCGCCGCTTTCCAGATGCCCTTGATCGCGCCTCCTTTGACCGCTTCCAGCGCGGCTTCCGACTCCTTCAGCCAAACGGAATAGAACTCCTTGTTCGAGGTCTGGGCGGGTTTGTCGATATACACTTTCAGCATGAACAACATAGTTTGCGTCTCAGTTCCTCTCGTGGTTGAAAATTCAGTTACTTGATTGCGGCCGGATTGACCGGCGAACCCGCGCCGCGCACCACCTTGAGCGGCGCGCCGACGAACAGGAAGGTCCACTGGCCGTCCTTTTCGCAATCGTCGGCGAGATCTTCGAGCCAATCGATTTCGTTGAAAATCACGCCCTGATCGTGGAGCAGCGCGGCGTGCAGCGGGATCATCACGCCGGCCTCTTCATTGAGCGTCTGTTCGGTGGCGATCGTGTCGGAGCCGATCGACGGAATCTCCATCCGATGGATCCAGTTGACCATCTCGGGACTGTAGGCCAGCCCCGGCTCGCGGAACTCGCCGTTGGGAAAGATGCCCTGGAAGCCCTTGTCGTAGAAGCGCTTGAGCCATCCGGTGCGGATCAGCAGGATGTCGTGTTTTTCGATCGTGCAGTTCTGGCGTTTGGCGGCGGCTTCGAGATCGGCGACGGTGATCGGCTCGTTGGCGTCGAGCGAAGGTTTGCCCTTGAGCCGCGCGATATCGAGCAGGATGCCGCGGCCGACCACGCCGTGATTGGCGATCGGCTCGATCGAGCATTTGCGCAAGCCGCCTTTCGTGGTTTCGGCGTCGTACCCGTTATAGAGCTTGTCGCCATACCAGACGTGGCCCAATGCGTCGTACTGCGTGGTGCCCTGCAGGTACATCACGATTACGTCGTCGGCGTATTCCATCCCGCCGGGGAAGGGATGGGCCAGGCCGTTTTCGTAAAAGCCTTTGTCCATCGCCATGGTGCGGATCGGCTGCGAGCGCGAAGGATAGAGCGGGTCGCCCTCGGGCCGCGCGAGCGGCACGCCGAGCATGAAGACCTTGCCGCTTCGGATCGCGCGGGCGCCGCGCAGGACTTCGGCGCTGGTGAGAAAATTGAGCGCGCCGATTTCGTCGTCGGCGCCCCATCGGCCCCAATTCTTGGGCGCGTCCTTGAGCAATTCGGAAAAGCTGACGGGCTTGTTGGCCATGATGATAACCTCCCGCCGGGCGGCGCCGCGCCGAATGATCGGCTGGCGCCGACGGATTTTGGCAGCGGCGGCGCCGAGAGCCTACTACGATTCGGGACGCGCGGTGAAATCGATCGGCGCTTGCGCTGACCCGCCCGATTACCTAAGGATTGCAAACGCCGGCACGCGTGCGGCGAAATTCGATTCGAGACGGGGAGCGCATCCGATGGAACTCGATCCGCAGATGAAGGCGATTCTGGACACGATTACCGCCGCGGGCGGCAAGCCGTTCAACGCGATGTCGCCGGACGAGGCGCGCGCGGGGATCAAGCTGCTGGTGCAGGTCTTTGGCGGCGCGCCGGAGCAGGTGGCGAAGATCGAGGACCGGCGTATCCCGGGACCGGCGGGCGAAATCCCGCTGCGCATCTATACCCCCGCCAGCGCCGCGCCGATGGGCGCGCTGGTCTACTTTCATGGCGGCGGATGGGTGATCGGCGATATCGAATCGCACGATGAGGTCTGCCGCGCGCTGGCCAAAGGCTCCGGATGCGTGGTGGTGTCGGTGGACTACCGGCTCGCGCCCGAGCATAAGTTTCCGGCCGCGCCCGAGGATTGCCACGCCGCGACCAAATGGGTGGCCGCGAACGCCGCCGCGCTCGGCGTCGATCCGAATCGAATCGCGGTCGGCGGCGACAGCGCGGGCGGGAATCTGGCGGCGGTGGTGGCGCAGATGGCGCGCGACCACGGCGGTCCGAAAATCGCCTTTCAGCTCCTCATCTACCCCGCGACCGATTGGTCGAAGGAATCGGCCTCGCAGCGCGAGTTCGTCCAGGACGGCTATATTCTTTCGCGCGGCGACATGGTCTGGTTCTACGACCATTACATGACCAGCGCGGCCGACAAGACCAATCCCTATTTCAGCCCGGCCTGCGCGAAGAGTCTGGCCGGACTTCCGCCCGCGTTCGTGATGACGGCGGCGATCGATCCGCTTCGCGACGAGGGCGAGGCCTACGGCGAAGCGCTGCGCAAGGCCGGCGTCGCGGTGACGGCGAAGCGCTACCCCGGCGTATGCCACGGGTTCGTCATGATGGGGGCGAAGCTGGACGCGGGCAAACAGGCGATCGCGGACTGCTGCGCGGAATTGAAGAAGGCGATCGGCCGGTAAGCGAAACGGCCGCCGCCGCGGGCGCGAAGGGGGCGACGCGAGACCGCATGGCGACAGGCGACGACAGTCTCGATCTGCGGATCGTGGGGGTCGAACCGGCGGACGAAATCGCCGGCGCGCGGCGACTCACGCTGCGGACCACACGCGGCGCGATTCCGATCGTGCTGCATGCGCCCGAAGGCGCGACGCGGGCGGCGGTATGCGTCAGCGGCGCGCTCGGCGGACTCGACGGACCGGCGCTGCTCTACGCGCGAATGGGCTCCGAGTTGCCGCGCCGGGGAATCGCGGTCGCG
>JAJXYM010000260.1 GCA_021780585.1 Deltaproteobacteria bacterium | reverse complement strand
ATCGCTGGTGGCGGAACAGATCGCCGACCACAAGCGCACTCATGCCTTCGGCCTGCTCTCTTTTTTCGGCGTAATCGCGAGCGCGGCCGGTTCGCTGCTCGCCGCGATGCCGGGACTATTGTTGCGCCACGCCGGCGTCCCGCTGCTCGAAAGCTACCGCGGCCTCTTCATGCTCGCCGCGCTAGTCGGTCTTGGGATGGCGGTCGTCGTGCTACCGGTCCATGAACGGCGCCATCCGCCCGCCGCGCCGCGTCAGGCCGCCAAAGACGATCGAACGGTTGCTCACGACCGCCGCGTCCTTGGACTGTCGCCGTCGTCATGGCGGCTGGTGTCGCGCTTCATGATCACCAATGGCGTCAACGGCCTCGCCATCGGGATGCTCGGCCCGTTCGTCGTCTATTGGTTCTATCGGCGCTTCGGCGTCGGGGCGGCGTCGCTCGCCCATCTGTTCTTCTTCATCAACCTCGCCGCCGCCCTGCCCTACCTGATGGCGGGCCGGATGACGCGATGGTTCGGGCTGGTCAGCGCCGTGACGATCACCCGCGCGCTTTCATGCGCCCTGCTGATCGGGATGGTGCTGATGCCGAGCTTCGCGCTCGCCGCGACGCTTTACGCGATGCGCGTGATCATCAACGTGCTGTCGATTCCGATGCGCCAATCCTATCTGATGGGCGTGATCGATCCGGCCGAGCGCGCCAGCGCCGCCGGCTTCGCGAATCTGCCGTCGCAAGGGACGCAGGCGTTCAGCGCGTCGTTAGCCGGCGTGATGATGGACCATTTTGCGCTGGCGTTGCCGCTGGTCGCGGCGTCAGGACTCCAAGCGCTCCATGCCCTGCTTTTCTGGGCCTTGTTCCGCTCGATTCGCCCGCCCGAGGAGGAATTCAAAAGCTTCGCCCGCTCCAACCGGCCGGAACAGCCGACGGCATCGGGTCCCAGCTCCGACTGAATCAGGAGTGCGGCGCGGCGGTTATCCGGGACATTGCGGGCAGGCCCCGGCGCCCGATGGGCACGGATGCAACTTGACGTTTACATCGGTCAAAACATGCATCGTGGTCGGCACGATCTCGCCGGTGCTGGTGCAATCCTCCTCGCCCGGATAGCAATCGTGCCGATACTTCCAATGCGCCATCGTGTCGTCATAGACGGTTTGGGCCACATAGCCGGGCGCTGACACGCAAATCGCGATCGGCTGGTCGGACGGGACGTTAATTGTCGCCGGCGTCATCATCGTTTGGCCCATCACGGTCGCCGTCGCGCCCGGCGGCTCGGAATTGATGCTGATGGCTTCGGATGCCGGCTTATGCCGGATCAAGCCGCATCCGGAAAGTGACGCGAATATCGCCAAAAAAGCCAGGATCGGCGGGCGTTTCACGTAAAAACCCAGAGTTCCGCCGTCAGTCTGATAACTCATCCAACCCACACCAAAACAATTCAAAACCGATCGCGCCACGTCGGACCGACCGTGCGTCCGTGTAACGCCCGACGGCGCCACGTCGTGCCAATCGGCGGCTCAGGCCGCTTTCGCCATCTGACGCGGCAGCACGAAATCGTATTCAAGCGTATGGAACGGACCATTCAGGCCACGCCGCTTCATTTCGGCCGGATCGCTCACCCGCGTCATCCCGCGAATCAGCGATGACTTTACCGCGCCCACCACGTCCGACTCGATCCACGGATCGTCCGCGAGAAAGACCTGCGTGGTCAGCGTGGCGTGTCCCGGATGGGTCAGGCGAACATGGAGATGCGCCGGACGCCACGGATGGCCGCCGAGCGCCTTGATCAACGCTCCGGTCGGTCCAGCGGTCGGTATTTCATAGGGTGAGGGAACCCAGGTTTGCAGCTCGAACCGCCCGTCCGGACCGGTCGTCACCCGCGCTCGCAGATTATAGGGCGCCTCGGCTTGCGGAATATTGAAATGCGAATAGCGCCCTTCGGCGTCGGCCTGCCAGAAATCGACGACCGCGCCGCCCAACGGACTGCCGTCGCTCGAGCGGACCGTGCCGGTGAACACCAACGCTTCGCCGGGTTCGTGCGCGCGATGCGGCACGACGCAGGGCGATTTCAGTTCCGGCGCGTTGGCGACGTAATACGGCCCCTCGACGGTCGTGGCCGTCCCGGCCCATCCGTGATGGTCAACGTCATCGACGGTCACTTCCAGAAACACGTCCATCAGCAGCGGAATTTCGCCCTTCTCGCCGGCCTCGGCCAAAAACGCAATCGCGCGATGATACTCTTCGTAGGTCAGGTTGTGCTGGCGAATAAAATCGCGCAGCGTCTCGACCAGGTCGTCGAAAACCCGGTTCAGCCGGGGATTGCGAATCTCGCGCTTCTGCGTGTTCATCGGATGGCCTCCGCGTCCGTCGATTGGCGCGCGCCGCGTTCACTCTCCGGTCGAGCGGAGTCACGAAAAGCGGCCGTCGCGCCTATGTTCTAGCATCGATCGACGTTCAGGCGTTAGTCCCGAATCGCGCCGCGCGGTCCGCGACAGCGCCATCGCCTGAATGTTATGAAGACTTGCGGACGAAAGAACGGTTGGAACCGCGCAGGCTCAGAATCGACCCCGAACGGCCCGGACGCCCTTTGCCGGCGCCAGGCCGTTCGGAATCGTGAATTCGCGGGTTATGCCGGGATTGGCGAATCGACTAATTTCGTGAACCGACGCATGCATGACCGATCACGCGACGTTGCGGAAGCCGTGGCCTTCATGCTCTTTGCGCTCAGCCGTGGCCGTGGTCGGCGTCGGCTCGGTGGCGCCCGCCGGAATCACCGCCTGGGTCGTCTCAATCGCGCGGCCCAGGAAGCGGTCCAGAACTTCCGCCGCACGAAGCGGCCGGGCCGGACGTGGAGCGCGGAACTCCGCCGCATTCGCCGCGCCCCAGAGATACCAGTTGGCGAGCAGCGCGATCAGCAACAGAGCACCAGAGACCATTAGCGTTGCAAAAGTCGGAGCTACCATATCCAGAGCCTCCCTGCTCTTGGGGTGTACATAAGCATGAGACGTGCCATCAATAATCCCCAGCTTTTATCGAAGGTTTTTGAAAGTGAACGAATATTCTCATTCGCTATTTGCAAAATGAGCGCGAAACGAAAACGATAAACTAGTTTGGTGTCATGTCCGTTCAATGATTAGAAACACTTGCGCAACCGATTTGTGAATTGACCGCGACGCTTCAGCTTTGCTTGCGCCCATGCTTCGATCATCCTGACCTCACGTGAACGACGCCAAAGACCAGCCCGAGCGGATCGAAGGCACGCTCGACCAGCTCCTCTATGTGAACGAGGCGAGCGGCTACGCCGTCGCGGTGATCGAGCGGACGGGCGACGACGGCGCCCGCCAGCGCATCACGGTGGTCGGCAACCTCGACGGCCTCGAAATCGGTTCGGGCTTGCGCCTGACCGGCCATTTCGAGCGCCATCCGCGCTACGGCGAGCAATTTCGGGTCGAGGATTTCGAAACCGTCCGTCCGGCCGGAGTCAACGCGCTGGAGCGCTACCTGGCCTCCGAAATCAAGGGAGTGGGACCCGCGCTGGCGCGGCGCATCGTCGAGCGTTTTGGCGAGGAGTTGCCCGCCGTGCTCGACCATACGCCCGAGCGGATGCATGAGGTGCGCGGACTGCCGCGCGCGGTCGCGCAGCGGATCGCGCTCGCCTGGCGCGACGCCTCGGGCCTGCGCGAGCTGACCGTGTTCCTGCGCGGACACGGGGTCGCTGCGGCGCACGCCCGCCGGATCCATCAGCAGTACGGACGCGAATCGCTCCAGGCCGTGCGCGACGATCCCTATCTGCTGGCGCGGACGATTCCCGGCATCGGCTTTCGCACCGCCGACGTGATCGCGGAAAAGCTCGGTATCCCGCGCAATTCAATTCAGCGGGCGCGCGCCGCGATTATCCATCTGCTGGAGCGGATGGCCGAAGAGGGGCACGTCTTTGCGCCCTTCGAATATCTCGAACTGCAATTCACCAGCGGCCTCGAACTCGATCAGGAGATGGCGCGCCGCGCCGTGGACGAACTCGCGGCCGACGGCGAAATCGTCGCGGCTAAAGTCGGCGACGGCGAGGCGATCTATCTGAAGCGGCTGTACGACGCCGAGACCGTCGTGGTCGAGCGTATCCAGATGCTGGTCGCGGGCCGCGCGATGAGCCCGGCGGCGGCGGAAAAGGCGATGGCCGCGGCGGAAAAGGCGGGCGGAGTCACGCTCTCGGACGAGCAGAATCGCGCGCTCAAGACCGCCCTGCGCGCCAAGGTCGCCGTGATTACCGGCGGTCCCGGCACCGGCAAGACCACGCTGCTGCGGGCGCTGCTCAACGTGCTCGACGCGGCCGGCCTCAAGCCGACGCTGGCGGCGCCGACCGGACGGGCGGCGCGGCGGCTCGCGGAAGCGTCGGGCCGCGAGGCGAAGACGATCCATCGGCTGCTGGAGTATTCGCCCGATACGGGCGATTTCCTGCGCTCCGAGAAATTCCCGTTGCGCACCAATTTCCTCGTCATCGACGAAGCCTCGATGATGGACCTGGAGCTGGCCGCGAACGTGA
>JAJXYM010000363.1 GCA_021780585.1 Deltaproteobacteria bacterium | reverse complement strand
ATCCCGCCGATGAACGACGCCGAGGGGGGGATTGCGTCGGTCGCGCGGCCATAGCAAAAAATGATCAGGGGGGAACTCGTATTGCGCATGATCATCAGTCCGACCACGCCCATCGGAATCGAACGCGCCACGTCCGGCGGCGCGCGGGGATTGACTTAACGATGGCCGTGCCGACAGTGCCGGAGAGCAATCGCCAACTCTTCAGCCAGCTTATCGACCATCATATCCGCTTCACGCTGGCCAAGCGGCGCAGGGAGCTTTCCAAACACGATTGGTATCGCGTGACGGCGCTGGCCGTGCGCGACATGCTGGTCGAACGGATGCTCGGGACGCAGGGCCGCTTCGAGCGCGCCAACGCCAAGAAGCTCTGCTATCTTTCGCTTGAATTCCTGATCGGCCGGTCGCTCGAAAACAATCTCTTCAATCTCGGCATCGTCGACGTATGTCGCGGTTTTCTCGCCGAAAACGGGATCGACCTGCAACTGCTGTTCGACGAGGAGCCGGACGCCGCGCTGGGCAACGGCGGCCTCGGCCGGCTCGCCGCGTGTTTTCTCGATTCGCTGGCGACGCTTGATCTGCCCGGCTATGGCTACGGCATAAATTATGAATTCGGCCTGTTCCGCCAGGAAATCCGCGACGGCCATCAGCTTGAACGTCCCGATAACTGGCAGCGCGAAACTTCGCCCTGGCTGGTGCCGCGGCCCGAGGAGGCCTGTCTGATCCCCGTCTATGGCCGCATCGAGCACCATATCGACCGCGCCGGCAAATATAATCCCGCATGGGTTGATTGGCGATTGCTGGCCGGCGTGCCGTCCGACCTGCCGATCGTCGGCTTCGGCGGCGCCACGGTGAATCACGTCAGGCTCTACTCCGCCGGCGCGTCGAGCGAATTCGACATGCAGATTTTCAACGCCGGCGACTATATGAAGGCGGTCGAGCAGAAGATGGTCTCCGAGACCATCTCGAAGGTGCTCTATCCCTCCGACGCGGTGCAGGCGGGCCGCGAGCTGCGCCTGTTGCAGGAGTATTTCTTCGTCGCCTGCGCGGTCCGCGATATCGTGCGCGGCTTCCTGCGCCGGGGCGAGGATCTGATCGATTTTCCCGCCAAAATCGCGATTCAGCTCAACGACACCCATCCGGCGCTGGCGGTCGCCGAGCTGATGCGCCTGTTCATCGACGAGTACGACCTGCCGTGGGAGACGGCGTGGGAGCTGACCCGTTCGACCGTCGCGTACACGAATCATACCCTGCTGCCGGAGGCGCTCGAACGCTGGCCGCTGGGATTGCTGGAGCGCGTCGTCCCGCGCCATCTGCAGATTATCCAGGAGATCAACCGCCGCTTTCTGGCTGAGGTCCACGCGGTCTGGCCCGACGATCACGAGCGCGCGCGGCGCATGTCGATAATTGAGGACGGCCACGAGTCGCAGGCGCGGATGGCGCATCTGGCGATCGTCGGCAGTCATTCGATCAACGGCGTCTCCGAGCTGCATTCGGAACTGCTCGTGCGCCGGCTCGTCCCGGATTTCCATCAGCTCTGGCCGGCGCGCTTCAGCAACAAGACCAACGGCGTCACGCAACGGCGCTGGCTCCTGATGGCGAATCCCGGCCTGGCGGCGCTGCTGGACGAAACCGTCGGCCCGGGATGGACGACGAAGCTCGAGGAATTGCGCGGACTCGAACCGTATGCGGACGATTCCGCGCTGCGGGCGCGCTTCGCCGCGATCAAACGCGCCAACAAGGAGCGCCTTGCGCGCATCGTCAACCGCGTCGCCCACGTCGATCTCGATCCCGCCGCGATTTTCGACGTCCAGGCCAAGCGCATCCACGAATACAAGCGCCAGCTCCTGATGGCGCTCGGCGTCGTGCATCAGTATCTCGCGCTGGTCGAGGATGGCGTCGCGCCGCCCGCGCCGCGCGCCTACCTGATGGCCGGGAAGGCCGCGCCCGGCTATTGGGCGGCGAAAATGATCGTCAAGCTGATCAATAATCTGGCCGAGGTGATCAACGCCGACCCGCGCACGCACGGCCTGATCAAGATCGCCTTCGTGCCCGATTATCGGGTGTCGCTGGCCGAGAAAATCATTCCGGCGGCCGATATTTCCGAGCAGATTTCGACCGCCGGGATGGAGGCGTCGGGCACCGGCAACATGAAGTTCGCGATGAACGGCGCGCTGACGATCGGCACGCTCGACGGCGCCAATATTGAAATTCGTTCGGCGGTCGGCGCGGAAAATATCTTCATCTTCGGCCTTACCGCCGAACGGATCGCCGAACTCAAGCGGACCGACGGCTACCGGCCCCAGGATTTTTACGATCGCGACCCGCGCATCCGGCGCGTGCTCGACGCGCTCGCCTCGGATCGTTTTTGTCCCGACGAGCCGGGGCTGTTCCGCTGGATTCGCGACGTGCTGCTGAACCGCGACGAGTATTTTCTGCTGGCCGATTTCGCCGATTATGTCGAAACCCAGGCGGCGATGGAGCGCGAATACGTCGCGCCCGACACCTGGTATCGCAAGTCGATACTCAACGTCGCGCGCATCGGCCGGTTTTCGAGCGATCGGACGATTCAGGAATACAGCCGCGACATCTGGGGCCTCGCCCCGGCGTGACGCCTACGCGCTTGTGATCGTTCGCGCCCGGCCCGAACCAGCAAAGAAGAGGAACCGGATGAGGAGAGCTCGGCATGGATCGGCGCGCGCCGCGGGCGCGCGCCGACATCGGTTCCTCGTGGCGACGAGCGTCGCGCTGGCGCTCGCGATGACAGCGGCGGTCGCGTCGGCGCGGACGAGCGGAACGTTGGCAACGGCGACGCCGGCGGCGGCCGCGCCAGCGGCCGTCGCGGCCGGGAGCGTCGGTGCGGAAATCCAATCGCTCGCGAACGCGGGCACGCTTGGCGAGCTCCATTGGCCCGATTTCGCCGACTACAAAAAATCTGTCATCGAGTTCTACAACGCCGGCGGATGGGCGCCCGCGTGGACCGACGGCGGCGCGCCGACGCCCTCCGCGCTCGGCATGATCGACCTGTTCAAACAGGCCGGTTTCAAAGGCCTCGACTCGACCGATTATGACGCCGGGCGATGGGCCGCGCGGCTTGCGCGGCTGCGCTCGGACGCGCCCAATCCCCCGTCCGCCGCGCTCGCGCGCTTCGATCTTGCGCTGACCGTATGCGCGATGCGTTATATCTCCGACCTGCATATCGGCCGGGTGAATCCGCGCGCGGTCGCGTTCGATCTCGAAGTCGGCGCGCAAAAACTCAATCTCGCCCAGACGCTGCGCGACCAATTTATTCACGCGCCCGACGTCGCCGCGATTATTACCCAGGTCGAGCCGCCTTACGCCGGCTATCAGCGCCTCGAAGCGGGCCTGGCCCACTATCTTGAACTCACGCATAGGGAGGAGCCGACGCTGCCGCTTCCGTCCGCGCCGATCCATCCGGGCGACGCTTACGCCGGAATCGCGCAACTGGCGACGCGGCTGCGGCTGGTCGGCGATCTTCCGGCCGACGCGAGCGCGCCACCCGGCGCGGCGCGTTATCAGGGCGCGCTGGTCGACGCGGTCCGGCGCTACCAGCGCCGCCACGGACTCGCGCCCGACGGCGTGCTCGGCAAGGCCACTGTCGCAACGATGAACGTGCCGCTCCGCGTTCGCGTCGAGCAGCTCGATTTCGCGCTCGAGCGCTACCGCTGGATGCCGCCGGAGTTTCCGGAGCCGCCGATCGTCGTCAATCTCCCCGAGTTCATCCTGCGCACGATGCGCCGCCAGCCGGCGCCATTCCTCGAGACGCGCGTGGTGGTCGGCAAGGCCTATCGCCATCAGACGCCGGTGTTCACCGGGATGATGCGTTACGTAATTTTCCGGCCGTGGTGGAACGTGCCGTATTCAATCACCGCGGGCGAACTGATTCCGAAAATCCTGCGCGATCGCGGCTACCTCGCAAGCCACAATTACGCCATCTTCAATTCGGCCGGAAGGCTCGTCAGCGACGGCGTGGTGAACGATGCAATTATGGCGGGACTACACTCGGGCGCGCTCAATATCCGGCAGAAGCCGGGGCCGAAGAACGCGCTCGGCCTGGTCAAGTTCATGTTTCCCAATAGCTACAATGTATATTTGCATAGCACGCCCGCGCAGGAATTGTTCAGTCGGCCGCGGCGCGACTTCAGCCACGGATGTATCCGTGTGCAGAAGGCCGCGGAGCTGGCCGCATGGGTCTTGCGCGGCATGCCGGAATGGACGCCCGATCGGATTGCGCGGACGATGAACGGCGATCGGACCGTGCAGGTCAATCTCGACCGTCCGATTCCCGTGCTGATCCTCTACAGCACCGCCGTCGCCGAATCGGACGACGAAGTGAGCTTCTTTGACGATATCTATGGCCACGACGCGGAGCTGCGGCGGGCGCTCGCCGCGCGCCACGCGGCGCATGCCGCGGTCGCGCCGCCGGCGGCGTGATCAGCCGCGCGGCTTGATCCGGTAGCGCACCGGCATGTGCTTGATCCCGCCGACGAAGCTCGATCGCATCCGCTGGAGCGGTCCGGCCAGCTCGACTTCTTCGAGCCGCTCCGCCAAT
>JAJXYM010000354.1 GCA_021780585.1 Deltaproteobacteria bacterium | reverse complement strand
TTGAAAGAGGAGCGGATTCACTTCCCGCTGCCCAAGGCCGCCGAAAATTAAGGGTCGGCCGGCGAGCGCCGCGTTATCGCGGGCGCGCCGGCAGTTGATCCCCGGAGCGCGGTTCGCCTGGAGGAGGGGCGACCCTGGCGGCTCGATGCGGCGGAGCGGCTATATCGCGGTCGAAGGTCCGATCGGCGTCGGCAAGACCTCCCTGGCGCGGGCGCTGGCGCGCGAGCTCGACGCGCGGCTGCTGCTCGAGCAGGTGGAGGGCAATCCCTTCCTCGCGCGCTTCTACGACGATCCCGACCAGTACGCGCTGCCCGTCCAGCTCAATTTCCTGATTGCCCGGTACAATCAACAGCGCGATCTGGCGCAGCGGGACTTGTTCGCGCAGGCGACCGTCGCGAACTATCTGTTCGCCAAGGACCGCATCTTCGCGACGCTCAATCTCGCGCCGGACGAGCTTGCGCTGTACGAGAATATCTATCGGCTGCTCGACGCGCGGATGCCGAAGCCGGACCTGGTGGTCTACATCCGGGCGAGCGTGGAGGTGCTGATCGCGCGCCTGCGGCGGCGCAAGCGCGATTTCGAGCGCCATATCAGCGTCGCTTATCTCGAACGGGTTTCGGCGGCGTTTCGCGATTTCTTCTTCTATTACGACGAGGCGCCGCTATTGGTCGTCGATACCACTGAAATCGATTTCGTCGCCGACGCCGAGGATCTGAAACATCTGATGCGCGAAATCGAACACGCCGGCAAAGGCGTGCAGCATTTCGTCCCGCGCAAGCGCTGACCCGCGCGCGCCGTCCGCTCCGATCCGCGCGGGGTCCGGCGGCTACTGCGACACCAGCATCCGCGACGTACTGGTGAGGCTCATCGAGACCGACGAAAAGAACGGTATCCGCATCTGATAGAGATAGGCGACCTGAACCTCGGCGTCTTTCTGCGCGGGCAGGTTGGCGTCCGCGGGCCAGCTCACGGTGACGGTGAGTTTTGTCGGGTCGAGACTGGCGGCGTAACCTTCGGCCACCTGCTGAATCTGAACGGTGGTGGCGGGATTGGCGCTGGCCGGCGAATGGACGATCGCGTAGCGCACCGCCTCGCGCGCCGCCGTGCATACGGCGTTGTAATCGTAGACCGCCAGCGCCGTTTCGATCAGCCCGAAAAAGACAAGCAGGAAGGTCGCCGCCACGGTCGCGAACTCCGCCGCCGCGGCTCCAGCGCCGTAACGCAATCCGCCGCCGCGCGCCGCCGTCCTCATTGCGCGACCTGCATGATTGCCTTGCCGGTGAGCGTGGTCGAAGACGGGATGCCCGGGTAGGTCACGATCGTATTGAAGGTCGCGCGCGCGTCCACTTCGACGAAAGTCGCCTGCGCGTCGCTGGCGCAATAGGCGGAGGGGCAGGCGGCGACGTTCGTGGACGACTCGCAGGTGCATTGCGAGGCGGTGACGTTCAGATTGGCGATATTCGATCCGTCGGACCTGGCGGCGTTGATCATGCCGCTGGCGTCGGCGGCGGTGATCACGGTCTGCGATCCATACTGGGCGCCGGCGCGGGCGGCGTTGTTGAGCGCGATACTGACATAAAAGATCCTTCCGAAGTCGGCCGCCGCCAGCAGCAGGACGATCAAGGCGGGAACCGCCACCGCGAGTTCGACCGCGCTCTGCCCGCGGCGCCATCGCGGCGCCAGGCGTCCGGGCCTATTCATACAGCGAGCTCGATTTAATCGGCGATCCGTCGGTCAGCGACGAATAGTTGTCGCCGAGGGTCGCTGACGCGTTGCCGTTGATCGTGATCGTGTCGGCGATCAGAAAGGTATAGCCGCTGCTGCTCGAATTGCCGGTGTAGGTCAGCGACGTGGTGGGAAAATAGAGCACGCCGTCGAAGGTCGAGGAGGAATTGCCGGTGACCGTCGCGCCGGTCGAACCGGTCGGTATCGAGCGGTCCTGAAAGAACAGGATGCCGGCGAGAGAGCCCGAAGTCGGCGCGGTCAGATTGGCGGTTTCGTTGCCGGTGAGGTTGATCGCTCCATAGGAATATCCCGCGGCGCTGGTGTTGTAGAATGTGACGCTGCTTCCGGTCAGGGTCGAATTGCCGGTCACCGACAAGCCGCCGCCGGCGAGGATATATGTGCCCGTACTGAAGGTGACGCGCGCAT
Organism: Deltaproteobacteria bacterium; assembly: GCA_021780585.1. Taxonomy (GTDB): domain Bacteria; phylum Desulfobacterota; class Binatia; order Binatales; family Binataceae; genus JADMIL01. The sequence goes on along the minus strand of JAJXYM010000354.1, from coordinate 2,435 downwards.
TGCCCGTGATCGCGAGTCCGCCGTAATAGGTTCCGGGCTGCAGCGTGACGACGTTGTTGCCGGTAATCCGCACCGCGCCGAGGAAAATGTACGAACCGGCATTGAACGTCGTGGTGGCGTTGCCGGCGATATCGATGCTGTCGCCGCTGCCGCCGTTCTGATACTGGCCCGGATTGAAAACCGCGCTCGCGGTGTTGCCGCCAATATTGATGTGATCGCCGTAGTTGCCGGCGCTGAAAGTCACCTGCGCGTTGTTGCCCGTAATCGAAAATCCGTTGGCGTAGATTGCCGGCGTGAGCGTTACTGTCTGATTGTTTCCGCTGACCGAATACGTGCCGCTATGGGTGACGCTGAGCTGGCTGGCCGCGGCGACGGCGGGCGCCGCCAGTCCCGAGAGCGGATCGGGGGCGGGCGCGATATGGATATTCGGCGTGGGCGTGATTTTTACGTTCCCGGCCGACGAATAATTTCCCGCCACGCCGATCGAAGTGGCGGTCAAGGTTCCGTTGCCAGTGGCGCTGAGCGCCGTCGAACTGCTCGAATCGTCGATGACTCCGCATTTTGCGTCGATGTTGAAATTGCCGGTCATCGAGATGGCGTTCGAGGCCGTCGAATCGAGCGCGTATACGCAGGCCGGTCCATTGGCTTCGCCGCTCACCGCGCGGGCGCTTACGGTTACCTGACGGTAGCCCAGCACCTGCATGAAATACGTCGTTTGCGGCTGGGAGATGATTACCTCGACGTACTGGGAGTTACTCGCGAAATATCCTTCGCTCGGCGGATTGTTGACCGTGATCGTCACGCCATTGCCGTCCGCAACGAAGCCGTTGAGCGCGGCGACGTCGTCGGCCGCCGTGGTGAGGTCGGAACTGTTGCGCATCGCCGTGGCCGCCGCGATCGCCGCCGCATCCGCCGCCGTCTGCATATGGCGCCGCTCGGTCCAGAGCAGCCCAACGTCAACCGCGAGCGCGGCGAACCCGATCATCACCGCGATCGCGATCGTAACGAGCAGCAATACCTGCCCGGACGCGGCTCCACGCCAGCCGGTCATTACCCGGACGACGTTCGGCGCCGGGATTCGGTTTCGCGCCGCGCCTCGCGCGCGCCCGCGGTTGACGTCGATCGCGTCGTCGTCGGTTTCGCGAGCCGTTTCATCACAGACGCAATGAGAGGCCACAATATGCTTAATATGGTCTAACTAGGGATACGTCAAGATATTTTATGGATTCGGGCGTAATCGAGTCATTTTTGCGTCAAAACGGCGTGATTTCCCGTCATGGCGAGATATTTCGATATTGGAAGGGCGATCGTCTTGCATTCGATCAAAATGGCGTCCCGCGCAGCCGCCCGACGCGCTCGCGCATGACGCTGCCGCCGCCGGAACCGCCGGTCGTGCCGCGGCGGCAGTTAGCCGGCGCGGGCGGCGAACTCGCGCTCGATTTCGCGCGCCAGCCTGAGGTCTTTTTCGGTCACGCCGCCGGCGCTATGGGTCGCGCATACGAAGCGCACGCGCGTGTAATTGACGTGGATATCGGGATGGTGGTCGGCGGCTTCCGCGATCTCCGCGATGCGATCGATGAAGCGGATGCCGTCCATGAATTCCTTGAAACGGAACAGCTTTGCGATCGCGCCGTCCCGATATTCCCATCCGGGCAGCGATTTCAACTCGTTGGCGATTTGCTCAGCCGCAAGCGTGGCCATCGCGCCGACCCCCCCTCCTGGCGCGCTTGTCGCGCACCGGTTCCTTATATTAGACCAGATTGGCGCAGCCGCTCGAACGTGAGCGTTCGGCGCAGGTGACAAGGAATCGTGGAAAAGATCGACACTCGCAAGCATATCCGCATGACCCCGGAAGAGGCGGCGCAATTCCTCGACGGCGCGATGAACGGCGCGCTCGCCACGCTCGACCGCGACGGCTTCCCGCATCTGGTGGCGATGTCCTTCGCGCGGGATGCGAATGGCGATATAGTCATGACCAGTTTCGGCAAGGCGCAGAAGGTGCTGAACCTGCAACGCGATCCGCGCGCCGCCGTGATGGTCGATCGGGGGCTCGCGTACGATAAATTGCAGGGCGTGATGATCCGCGGGCGCGCCGAAGTCATCGCCGATCGGGAGGCGGTGCTGGCGACGATGCGGCTGATGATGCGCAAGCAGGCCCGGCTGGCGGGCGGAAGCGATCTCGCCGCGGGCGGAGAGATTTCGGAGAGTTACCGGAGGCAGGCCGAAAAGCGCGTCGTGATTCGGCTCCGTCCGGAAAAATGGGCAAGCTGGGACCATGCGAAGATCGCGGCGGCCGCCCGCGCGCGCACGGAGTGAAGCAAGATGGCGAACAAGTACGTCACCGAGGAAGCGAAGAAGCAGATTGGCAAGGTCGGCGAAGCGCGCACGATCGAAGTCGAGCGCGGCGCGATTCGCCGCTTCGCCGAGGCGATTGG
>JAJXYM010000293.1 GCA_021780585.1 Deltaproteobacteria bacterium | reverse complement strand
CAGTGCGAGCCCGGCGCGCTCGTAAATTTCGCGCAGCCGCACGATATACTCCAGCATCAGGGCGGAAGGAATTTCGCCGCCGTCAATCCGCGTGCGTTCGGTCAGATTCACCAGATGGGGCTTGGTGTAAAGCCCGACGCGATAGCCGGCCGCCCGCAGCATCGCATCGAGCATCGCGGCGACCGAGCCTTTGCCCTTGGTGCCGGCGATATGGATCGCGTCGAGCCGACGATGCGGGTCGCCGATCAGGGCCAGCGCCCGGTCCATCCGCTCGAGCTTGTAGATTTCGCCGCGCGCTTCGAGCGAATAGAGCCAGTCGAGCGTTTCAGCCATCCGTTCCATCTCTGGGCGCATCTTAGACTACCCGCAAAGTTCGCGAAAGCGCCGCCGAGCGGTTTGCCAACAGGTTCACGCCCGCGTCCCGCGGAGCCGGTTTTTCGGCGCGCGCAGGGGGCGCGGCGGCCGCAAAATCGCCAGCAGGCGGCCCAACGTAAAGCGCATCTTATGGCGTGGCACGATCGCATCCAACATCCCGTGCGCCATGAGAAATTCCGCGGTCTGGAAATCGTCGGGCAGTTGTTGATTGGTGGTCTGCTCGATCACCCGGCGGCCGGCGAAACCGATCATCGCGCCCGGTTCGGCCAGGTTCAGGTCGCCGAGGCTGGCGAACGACGCCGCGACTCCGCCCGTGGTCGGATCGCCGAGAATTGAGAGGTACGGGACGCGCGCGTCGCGCAAGCGCGCGATCGCGGAGGCCACCTTCGCCATCTGCATCAGCGACAGCGCCCCCTCCTGCATCCGCGCCCCGCCCGACGCCGCGAAGACGATCACCGGCAGGCGGCGCGCCAGCGCATGGTCCATCAGGCGCGCGATCTTCTCGCCCACCGCGACGCCCATGCTGCCGCCCATGAAGTGAAAATCCATGAGCGCGAGCGCGACCGGATAGCCCTCGATTTTGGCCAGTCCGGTCAGCACCGCGTCGTTGCGCCCGGAGGCCTTGCGCGCCTGATCCATCCGCTGCGGATAGGGGCGCGAATCGACGAAACCGAGCGGATCGCCAACCGCGACCGCGGCGAACAGCTCGCGCCACGATCCGCGATCGGCGGTGATCGCGAGCCGCTGCTCAACGGTCAGACGATGATGAAAACCGCATTTCGGACAGACGTTGAGATTGCGTTCGATCTCCTTGCGGAACGCGATCTCACGGCATCCGGGACATTTGATCCAAATATCGGCGTCGGGGTTCGCCGCCGCGGCGTTTTGCCCACGAGGGATAGCCATAATCGAATCGTCTCCCGGCGTCAGGCGGTCGCGCCGGGAGCGGCGGCGCGCGCGGCGCGAACGGCGTCCTTGAGCGTGGCGACGAATTCGCCGGCGGTCGGCACGAGATCTTCGGCCTCGGCGTTCGCCTCGATCAGCAGCGACAGCGCGCTGCCGACCACCACCGCGTCGGCGAAGGCGGCGACTTCGCCGGCCTGCGCGGGAGTCGAGATACCGAAGCCGACGCCGATCGGCAGGTCCGTGACCGCGCGCAACTGATTCACTTTGTCGGCCAGATCGGCGGACAGCCGCGCGCGCGCGCCGGTGACGCCGGTGACCGAAACGTAATAGAGGAAGCCGCTGGCGGAGCGCGCAATCCCGCGGCTGCGCTCAAGCGGCGTGGTCGGCGCGAGCAAATAGATGATATCGAGGCCGTGACGCGCCGCCGGACCGGCAAGTTCCTCCGCCTCCTCGGGCGGCAGATCGACCACCAGCAGGCCGTCGATTCCGGCGCGGGCGGCGTCGGCGCACAACCGCTCGCATCCGTAATGCAAAATCGGGTTGTAGTAGCCGAACAGGACCAGCGGAATCTGGCTGACGCGCCGCAATTCCGCGACCATCGAGAGGATCGCGGGCAGGGTCGCGCCGGCGGCGAGGCCGCGCGCCGCGGCGCGCTGATTCGCGGGACCGTCGGCCATCGGATCGGAAAACGGCACGCCGAGCTCGATCAAATCGGCGCCGCGCGCCTCGAGTTCGAGCACGAGCTCGCGGGTGCGCGCGAGGCTCGGGTCGCCGGCGACGATATACGGAATCAGCGCCGCCTCGTTGCGCGCGCGCAAAGCGCGGAAACGCGCGGCGATCCGGTCCGGATGAGTATTATGATGAGTATCCATAAAAATAGTCAGAGCGTCACGCCGAAGGCCTTGGCCACCGTCTGCATATCCTTGTCGCCGCGGCCGGACAGATTCACGATCATGATTTGTTCGCGCGCCATCCGGGGCGCCAGCTTGATCGCGTGGGCGACGGCGTGCGAGCTTTCGAGCGCGGGAATGATGCCCTCGGTCTCCGAGAGCGTCCTGAGCGCGTCGAGCGCCTCGGCGTCGGTGACGGTCACGTAATCCGCCCGTCCGCTGTCCTTGAGCCATGCGTGCTCGGGGCCGACGCCGGGATAGTCGAGACCGGCGGCGATCGAATGGGTCTCGCGGATCTGCCCCATCTCGTCCTGCAGCAGGTAGGTGCGATTCCCGTGCAGCACGCCGACGCTGCCGGCGGTGATCGTCGCCGCATGCATCGGACCGCCGAGGCCGAGGCCCGCCGCCTCGACTCCGACCAGACGCACGCCGGCGTCGCGGATAAACGGATAAAAGATGCCGATCGCGTTCGAGCCGCCGTTGACGCAGGCGACGATCACGTCGGGCGGACGGTTTTCATGAGCGAGTATCTGGCGGCGCGCCTCACGGCCGATGACCGCCTGGAAATCGCGCACGATCATCGGGTACGGATGCGGCCCGGCGGCCGTGCCGATCAGGTAATAGGTGTCGCGCACGGTCGCGATCCAGTCGCGCAGCGCCTCGTTGAGCGCGTCCTTGAGGCTTTTGCTGCCGCTCTCGACGGGGGTCACGGTGGCTCCGAGCAGCTTCATGCGGAAGACGTTGAGCGCCTGGCGCTCGACGTCGACGCTGCCCATGAAGACTTCGCAGCGCTGTTTGAACAGCGCCGCCATGGTCGCGGTCGCGACCCCGTGCTGCCCGGCGCCGGTTTCGGCGGTGACGCGGGTCTTGCCCATCCGCGCCGCGAGCAGGGCCTGGCCCAGGGTGTTGTTCACCTTGTGCGCGCCGGTATGGCACAAATCCTCGCGCTTGAGGTAGATTTTCGCGCCGCCGAGTTTCGCGGTGAGATTGGCGCAGAAATAAAGCGGGGTCGGCCGGCCGACGTATTCGGCGGAGTAGCGTTTCAGATCGGCGCGGAATTGCGGATCGCGCCGCGCCTGTTTGTAGGCTTGCTCGAGTTCGAGCAGCGCGGGCATCAGCGTTTCGGCGACGTAGCGACCGCCGAACTGGCCGAAGCGGCCGCGGCTATCGGGCAGATTTTGCATTCGCGATAAAACTCCTCAGCCGGATTGGATCCTTGACCCCGGGCGCGGACTCGACGCCGCTGGCGACGTCGACCGCATAGGGGCGCAGCGCGGCGGCCGCGGCGACGTTGGCGGGATTAAGGCCGCCCGACAGCAGGACGCGGGAGAGGTCAAGGCGCTCGAGGCCGTCGAGCGGACGCGGCGCGCCCGTGCCGCCATAGAGTCCGGGATGGAACGTATCGAGCAAAAGATAGTCGGCGCGCGTCGCCGGCAGCGACGCGAGCGGCGCGCCGGGCTCGAGCCTGAGCGCGCGAATCGTCGCCACCGGCCATCGCGCCAGCGCCGCCTCGTCCTCGTCGCCATGAAACTGGATCAGATCGAGCGCGAGTTCGGCGACCCGCGCGGCGATAACGTCGCGCGACGCGTTGACGAAGACGCCGGCCACCAGCGCGCGCGAGCCGATCGCGCGGCGGATTTCGGCGGCGCGTTCGAGCGTGAGGAAGCGCGGACTCGGCGGATGAAAATTCAGGCCGACGATTTCGGCGCCGGATGCGAGCGCGGCGAGCGCGTCCGCGACCCGCGTCACGCCGCAGATTTTGACCCGGACGCTCATTGCGCGGCGCGCGCCTCGGGAGCCCCGAATCCCCCGATCAGCCGATCGAGCGCGGCGCGTGGATTACCCGCGCGCAGCAGGCTCTCGCCGATCAGAAAAGCGCGCGCGCCGGCGCGGTCGAGCCGGCGCAGATCGGCGGGCGTTTCGATGCCGCTTTCGGCGACGATCGGCGCGCTTCCGGCGTAGCCCGCGAGCAGCGTTTCGGTGGTCGCGAGGTCGGTCTTGAAGGTATGCAGATCGCGGTTGTTGATTCCGATCAGCGCGGCGCCGATCTCGCGCGCGAGATCGAATTCGGCGCGATTATGCGCTTCGACCAACGCCGCCAGACCGAGCGCGCGGGCGGTTTCGGCGAGCGCGCGCAGTTGCGTCATATCGAGCATCGCGGCGATCAGCAGAATCGCGTCGGCGCCGGCCGCGCGCGCCTCGAAAATCTGATAGGCGTCGAAGATGAAATCCTTGCGCAGGATCGGCAGTTCGACGGCGGCGCGCACGGCGCGCAGATCGTCGAGCGAACCCTTGAAATGGCGGTCGGTGAGCACCGAAATCGCGGCCGCTCCGCCGGCGGCGTAGTCGCGCGCGACCGCGGCCGGATCGAGACCGGGGAAAATATCGCCCTTGCTGGGCGAGGCGCGCTTGACCTC
>JAJXYM010000282.1 GCA_021780585.1 Deltaproteobacteria bacterium | reverse complement strand
GATTTGCAGCGCCAGTTCGAAATTGAGATCGGCTCGATCCGAAATGATGTGGAGCATCAGGTCGCCGCCGGTTGCGGGCGCGACTCTGTCGCCCGCGCGCCGCGCCTTGAAGGGCGCCAGAGCGGCGGGGCGTTTGCCCGGCGATATCACGTCCCAGAAGTCCGAGCCAAACCCCACTACGCAAACCAGGCCGCTGGCGGGCCCGATCGCCGCGACCTGCTCGACCAGCGCCGGAATCCGCGCGATGGCGCGCAATACCAGTGCTTTGTTGTGAACTGAATCGATGACGCGAAAAATCAGAACGTGCGCGTGAGCTCGAAGTTGGGCTGCAAATTCCAGTTGTGGCGTGGGCATGCAAAATTATTACGTGCCCTTCAAAACCTTAACAAGTGGACGAGCGCCCCGCGTATGGCCCAGGCTTGCTCTCCTGGTTGCCCACCGGATTTCGCCCCGCCGCCCGACGCGGACCGACAAAGGCGCCACGCGATCGCACGATTTCACTTGCCGACGCGATGATCGCGGCGGTCGCGAGGAACCATGACCCGACGTTGATCACGGGCGCCGTTGATCCCCAATCCGTTAGCCAATCGCTCGGCGGTTCGAAACGGCCGATCGGAAATTGAGATCGGTATTATCGCGCTTCCCGGTATAACCGGGGCAGCGCCGAGATCGCAATTCGCCGGACAAATCCGGAATCGCGGCGGGGCCGGCGCGATCGGATCGAGGGAAGCCGTGCGCAAGTAACTTTTGTCATTCTGAACGGAGTCCGCGCAGTGAAGAATCCCGGGATTCTTCGCCGCGCTCAGAATGACAAGAAAAGACGCTCGGAATGACCAAAGAGGCTTTCCCCGGAAAAAATCGCGGCGTCATTCCGCGCCAGTCCATGACCGCGAATCATGCCTGAACGAAGGCCTTTCCGATCCACAGACCGAAGGCTGGTGCGGAGGCGCCTTACCGGCTGATGCCGGAGAGGTCGGCGGCGGCGATATCGCGCATCAGTTGCGTCACCGGCATCCGCGAAATCAGAATCGAGATGAAATGGCCCGTCGGATAAAACGACAGGCAGATGCTGTAGCCCTTGTACTCGTAAAACGAGCGCATCCCGAGCCAATTGACCGCGTGGAGCGGCGCCGCCATGGTCGGGTCCGAAAAGCACAGGCTCACGATTTGACCGGCGCGGCCGGTGTAAAGCGTGTAGGTGACCGGTCGCCCGTCGGCCATCCGATCGACCCGCCCGCCCGCGATCTCGTAGCCGGCCTGCGTGAGGTCAAACAGATCGTCGGGCATGTTCGCCGAACGATAGGATCGCGCGATATCGTCGAAGGCGTCGGTTTGAGCCTCGTCAGCGGCGACGCGGCGCACCGGATCACGATTCATCACCCATGCGTAAAGCGTACTGTCGCCATCGCTGTACGCCTCGGCCGGGACGTTCGGAACAAACTCGCGCTGGAAATCGTGATAACGCGCGATCGCGAGCTCGAACTGCGGCACGGGCGGAATCGCCGCGGCCCGACGATGATTCACGCTGCCGATCGCAATCATCAACGCGATCGCGATCGCGGCGGCGATTCCCGCCGGCGCCCATACGATCGGCGCGCGCAACCGTTCGCCGATTCGGCGCGGCATCGCGGCGAACGCTGCGAGGCGCGTGTCCCACGGCGCGTCGTTCGCGCGATCGGCCTGGTCGAGAGCGGTTCGGATCCGCGCCTTCAGATCGGCTGGCGCCTTCACGATTCCGGCGCTCTGGCGCACCATCGCTTTGAGCGCGCGATTCTCGATTAGCTGGGCGCGGCAGATCGGGCATCCGGCGACATGTTCGTCGCCGGCGCGGCGCGCGAGCGGCGCCAGTTCGCCGTCGGCGTGTCCCGCAAGGTACTCACTAATGTACTCACGGCAATCCACGACATCTCACCAGCATCGCCAGGAAATTGCGTCTGAGGCCGGCCATGGCCGAATACGCCAATGGTCGCGACAGCCAATTCTGGAACTATTTGCGTCGCACAAGCCTGTCAAGTGCCTGTTTTCCCGCGCGCCCGATCGAGCTTGCACAACGCCCGGCGCATCAGCGCCCGTCCCCGCGAGACCCGCGACTTGACCGTGCCGAGCGGCACGCCGAGCACGTCGGCGACCTCCTGATAATTCAACTCCTGCACGTCCACGAGTATCAACGCTTCGCGAAATTCGTCCGGCAGGGCGGCCAGCGCCAGTTCGATCCGTTGGCCGGTCATCCGGCTCGACAGCAGCTCTTCGGGATTGATCCGCGACTGATCGGCGTCGAGGCTGTTCGCGTCGATCTCGCCGGAGAATTCGTCGGCCGAGTCCGCCGGCCGTTCGCGCGCGCCGCGGCGATACGAATTGCGGAAATTGTTGTACAGAATCGTCAGCATCCAGGCGCGGCAATTGCTGCCCGGCGTGAATTGATCGAAAAAGCGATAGGCGCGCAGAATCGTCTCCTGCGCCAGATCGTTCGCGTCGTCGGCGTTGCGCGCAAGTCTCAGCGCGGCCGTGTAGATAGCGTCGAGATGGGGCAACGCCTCCCGCTCGAACGCGAGGCGCTTGTCCGTCGCCGTGCCGCTCTTGCGCGCCATATAGAGGAAAGATGAACATAGCACCCGTTTACAGCCAAATTCTAATCCGCCGGAAAAGGTTCCCGTGATTGCATTCCCGCCGATCCGGCTTGAGCCTCGCGTCGGAGGCGCGGTTTATAATTTTTCAAAACGCGGTTCGAAAATCCGCGCGACGGCGCACGATACCCGGATCGATTTCCCATCCGGGCGACCCCGCGCAACGAAAATTCAATCGGATTTCATTATCCGTCTTGGGTTGGCGCGTCGCGAAGGGGTAGATTCGGAGAGCTGAACGACACGCGCCGTCGGCGTCGCTGGATAATCCGCTCGGGATGCGGCGGCCGTATTGGCGACAGGAGGCGAGACGATGAATCGCAAAGCGACGACCGGAGCCGTATTGGCGACGATAGTCGGTCTGATGTTTGCGGCCCAGCCGGTGATGGCGGCCGACACCAGCGACCAGGGCGCGTCGGCGGGCGTCAAGTGCGTCGGCGGTAACAGTTGCAAGGGGCAAAGCGCCTGCGCCAGCGCCAACAATAGCTGCAAGGGCCAGAATTCATGCAAGGGCAAGGGATGGGTGACGACGGCGAGCGCGCAGGAATGCGTCGCCAAGGGCGGGCAGCCCCAGAAGTAGCCGTCACGATTCGCGCGCCGCGAATTGGCGCGCGGGCGCGTAAGCGATCGTTGAGCCGGAGGCGCGACGCGGCGGATGGTTTTCGCGATGGAACGGGGGGCGGAATTTCCATTTTTGGGCTATGGGGTCGGTCTGCGCCGGCCCCATTACGGTGAGGTCGTCGCGGCGCGGCCGGCGATCGACTGGTTCGAAGTCATTGCGGAAAATTTCATGGTCGCCGGCGGACCCGCCCTCGCGACGCTCGGACGAGTGCGGGAGCGTTATCCGCTGGTGACGCATGGAGTGTCGTTGTCGGTCGGCTCGACCGATCCGCTCAATCGCGACTATCTGCGCGACTTGCGGCATCTGGCGCGGCGGTTCGCGCCGGCATGGCTTTCCGACCATCTGTGCTGGACGGGAGTCGCCGGGAGAAATCTGCACGACTTGCTTCCGCTGCCGTTCACCGACGCGGCGGTCGCCCATGCGGCGGGGCGCATCCGGACGGTTCAGGACACGTTGGGACGCCGCATCGCGATCGAGAATATTTCATCTTATATGACCTATGCCGCGTCGTCGATCGCCGAATGGGATTTCGTCGCGGCGGTGGCGAACGAAGCCGATTGCGCAATCCTGCTCGATCTCAACAATATTTACGTCAACGCGTTCAATCATCGCTTCGATCCGCGCCGCTATATCGACGCGATTCCGGCCGAGCGCGTCGTCCAGTTCCATCTGGCGGGCCATAGCGACCACGGCGCCTATCTGCTCGATACGCATGACCATCCGATTAGCGCGCCAGTCTGGGAGCTGTTCGAATATGCGGTCGGACGCATCGGCGAAGTTTCCACGCTGGTCGAATGGGACGACCGGATTCCGCCGTTCGCGGAGTTGTCCGCCGTCGCCGACGAGGCGCGCCGGCGCGCCCACGCGGTGGTCGCGGCGCGGAAGGACGGTGCGCCGGCGGGGCTTGCGCAATGACGCTTGAGGATCGGAATACGCACGTCTGCGCCGATTTGCGCGAATTGCAGCGGCTCCTGACACGGCTGATTACGGCGCCGAACGGCGTCGCGGAGGGCCTCGCGCGGGAGCCGGCGCTCACGCCGCGCGATCTCGACGTGATCGTCCGGGGCGATGAGCGGATGACGGCTCGTGAACGGCTCGAAATTTATGCCAATGCCTATTTTTATCGGCTGCTCGATGTTCTCAGGGAAGATTATCCGCTGATTTTAGCCGCGCTCGGAGACGATAGTTTTCACAATCTGATTACCGGCTATCTGCTCGAGTTTCCGCCGACCGAACCGTCGATCTTTTTCGCCGGCCGCTATCTGGCGCAATACCTGCGGACGGGTCCGCTGGCCGCCGAACGTCCCTGGCTGGCGGAACTGGCCGCGTTCGAGCGCGCAATGCTTGAG
>JAJXYM010000204.1 GCA_021780585.1 Deltaproteobacteria bacterium | reverse complement strand
GCGCCTGATCGGCCCGCACCGGTTCGCACGGGGCCGCGACAACGGTTGTCGCGATCGCGAACATCAGCAGCAGCGTCGCTTTCATCTTGCCACTCCGCCTCCTCCGCTTGCCCATCGCTCCCGGCCGCGCGCTCCGGAGGCGTGACGCGGCGGCGCTATCCGCGCATGGACCGCGCCGGCGTTAACCAACAATTAAAGCCTTACGCGGACACCTGCGGAAGTGGCGACGAAGCCGTTCGTGACAAATTCATAATCGGGTCCAGGCGCCGCGCCAGCAATGACCGCGCTCGCCGGCCGGCAAAACAAAACCGGCGATCCACAACCGATGGATCGCCGGCGTTCGGAATCGATCTGGCGCGGCGGCGGCAAAGGCTCGCCCGCCGCGTCAAACAGCCGCGGTCGGCTAGTTGGACATCTTCATTCCGTCCATGCCCTTCATTCCGCCCATCCCGCCGCCGGAGGGAGCGGCCGGAGCCGGAGCCGCCGCGCCGCTTTCCGCCGTGGCGCTGGCTTCCTTATAGTTATGCTGCATCCGGCGCAGATAAATGACGACCTGCCAGCGCGCGGTCGACGACATCGCGTCGTCGTACGAGGGCATCCAGATACCCCCGTTGCGGATATAGCCGTAGATATAACCGTCCGGCAGATTCTTGCTCACGCCGGTCATCAGATTGGCCGGCTTATGGGCCAGCAGATGCACCACCGAGCCGTCGCCGACTCCGGTCACGCCATGACAGGGGGAGCAATTGGCGAGGAACAGCTCCTGACCGTGCTTGAGATTTTCCGGCGTCTCAGTCAGCGGATTATGCATCCGCACGGTCATCGCCTCGAGCTTCATTGGCGGCGGCGCTTGAGCGTCGAGTCCGGGCAAACTTTCCGGCTGTCCCGGATGGAGATTGTAATGGATGCCATCGACCGGCAGAACGCCGTCAGGCATCACGCGCGGCGCCTCGGAAAGCGGCTGCACGGCGGCGCCCCGGTACATGTCGATGCTCCACGGAAAGGCCTGTGCGGGCGTCGGTCCGACCGTCAGCGCCGCGCCGAGGGCGAGCGCGCCAGCCGTGAACGCGGCCCAGCCGCGCACCATCCTGCGAACGGGAAAATTCAGTCTCCGGTCCATCTACGTTCGTACCCTACCTTCGGGGTTGGTATCCTGCCTTCAGCCGCCGGGACGGCGCCGCCGCTCCGCCACACCGCCTCGTTCATCGCCCGCGATTGTCCCGAGCGCGCGCGCCGCCGCGCCAAGATAGCCTGACCGGCGGCGTCGGAGCAAATGTCCCGGGGCGAAAATTCGCCCCTCGCGACGACTTTGGCGCCACTCCGCAATTTCGCTCAAAGTTCAAGTAATACTTCAATTTACTGCGAACCGGCGATTCCGCCCGCGCCCCGCCCGACGTTAGCCGCGGTAATCTCTCAAACGGGTCGAGTTTAGCGCGGCTTCTGGCGAAAGCCAAACGAAATCGCTCCTTCGCCACGCGCATTCGGACGCCATCCGGAGCCGAAAACGGGCCGCCGCCGGGTTCAGAAGGAATCGGCCGGCGCGACGGCGATCGATCCGACCGCGACGCTCCTGGGCGCGGCGCAGGCGAAGCTTGCGGCGGCGCCGAACAGGGCGATCAGCGAGCACAACTCGAAGCCCTCCGTATAACTGCCGGTCACGTCCGTTATCCAGCCGACCATCAATGGTCCGGCGAACAGGCCGATCGTCAGGATCAGTCCGAGCCATCCGAACAGCGTGCCGAAGCGTTTGAGTCCGAGCGCCTCGGACAGCACCAGCGGGACCAGCGCGATCGGCGACGCGCCGGCCAATCCGGCCCATACGATCCACAACGCGACCATCCAGAAATTCTGCGCCCCCAGCAGGATAAAGACGCCGACCGCGATCATGACGAAGCTGACGCCGAGCGCATTCTTGCCGCCGATTCGATCGGCCATCGCGCCGAACGTGGGTTTGCCAATTGCCGCCATCCCGAGCACGACGCTGACCACCAACGCCGACGATCGTTCGGCGTAGCCGTAGCCTTCAAGGAATGCGACCAGATGCAAAAATGTGCCGCCGATCGCAAGTCCGTAGGTCAACTCGACCACGACCAGCATCCAGAAGGTGCGCGTCGCGAGCGCTTCGCCGATTTCGAGGCCGGGCAGATCGCGCGCCGATTCGGCGACGCTTTTCGAGGTTGCGTCGCGCGGCCGCGTGCGTGCGACGATCAGCAGCAACGGCACCACCAGCACGATCACCGGCGCCGCCAGCAACAGATAGGCGGCGCGCCAGCCGTGCGTCGCAATGATGTAGCCGCTCAGATAGGTCATCGCCATCCCGCCCGATTCCATCCCGGCCGTGGCCAGACCGAGCGCGGCGCCGCGCCGCTCGCCGAACCAGTTGGCGATGATCAGCGAGGCCGGCAGCAACGCCGACGAACCCAGCCCGACGCCCAGAATCACGACCGCGCAAACCAGACCGGCGAAGGTGTTGGCATGGCTCGCGGCGATAAATCCCGCGCCCGCCAGCGCCGCGCCCGCGCCCATCACGAAGCGGGCCTCAATCCGATCGAGCAGCCATCCCGCGATCGGCCCGGCGATTCCGACCGAGAGCGAGAGCACCGCGGCGATCCACGAAACGCGCTCGTGGCTCCAATGGAATGACTTGAGCAAGGCGCCCAAAAATACCGGCGAAGTGTTGTAGCCGCCGCCCCACAAGAAAAAGAGGGCGATAAACATGCTGATGGCGATAATCCACGCCTGGCGATCCCGATTTCCCATGACGGTTCTCCCCGCGTCGAACGACGGTCCCCGGCAATCGTACGCGCTGGATGCGAACTAACGCGAATCGAGGCCGGCTTCAACCGGCCAACGGGTCGGACCAGCGAACGCGGGCGGCGGCCGCAATCGCGCCGGGGCCGCCGCCGCTCGCCCTCGTCGGGACGAAGTTCGTGGACGGGGGGTCAGAAGCGAGAGCAGAGCGCTACTTGACCGAATGACAACGTTCGACGGCTAGCCACCCACTCGCCCCGGTCAATCCACGGCATTTGACAACATCCCAAATAATCTAATAAGGCTCAACGATAGGATAATCATAAATATTTCATGCTATGTTCAACTTTTGACGCCAAACGCTATCGGATGATGGGAAGATGAGAGCCACGTTCTTCAATTACGAGGTTTGCATGCGTTACCAAGCCAGGCTGATTAAAACGTTCGTTCCGGCGGCGGCGATGCTGTTTTTTGCGCTCGCACCGGCGCGAGCGGAGAACTTCGTTTCACTGGTGGGAAATCATCCGGACGCCGCCGCCGATCTGGCCGCGACGGGCGCCGCGGCGCCTGGATACCGACCGCTCCAGATGGAGATTTACCTGCAACCGCGCAATCAGGCGCAACTTCAACAGCTTTTGCGGGATCAGCAGGATCCGACCTCGCCCAGATATCATAAGTGGCTGACCCCCACCGAATACGATCAGGAATTCGGTCCCACCGATGCGGACGTGGCGCAGGTATCGCAGTGGTTGACGAGCCAGGGATTCGACATAACCTTCGCCAGCGCGCACGAAGGGCGCATCGCCTTCACGGGCGACGTCGCGACCGCGCAAAACGCCTTCAACGTGCGGATCGTGGAGAGCGGCGACGGCAAGAGCTTCGGCAATATCGAGGATCCGCAGGTTCCGGAATCGCTGGCGCCGAAAATCAGCCAACTGGCCGGTCTGAACAATCTTTACGGCACGCTCTGGAACACCGTGATCCCTGATCCGCCATACAACAACAATGGGCTTACTAACCCGTATTTTGGTCCGACCGACATCGCCACCTTCAACGACGAGACGCCGCTGATTAACAATGCGTTTAACGGGGCCGGGCAATGTATCGCGGTGAGCGAGGGATCGGACGTCGATCAGGCGTCACTGGGCGAGTTCAACACGGCATTCGGCTTGCCGGCGCTCGTCGCCGGGACGAACTATTTTTCCGTCTTCCCCGACGGTTCGCCTGACCCGCCCGGCAGCCTCGGCGGCGGGGCGGCTTACCTTGAAGCGATGCTCGACGTCGAGTATGCGCACGGATTGGCGCCCGGCGCCTCGATCGTGCTTTACGCCGCCAACGCGGGAACCCAGGTTTTCCCCAACGATACGCCGCTGGTGGATAGCCTCAAGGCCGCCGTCTCCGACACTGTGCATCACTGCGCCGTGATCGCCGTGAGCTGGGCCCAGTGCGGCGAGCCGTCCAGCTTTTTCACGAATCTGGACGCGGTCTTCGCGCAAGGCGCCTCAGAGGGCCAGTCGATCTTCGTCGCGACCGGCGACCTCGGCACCGCCGCGCCAAAACCGGGCAGTTGCGCCGTTCCGCCGAGGCCGCCCGCGGCCAACATCGAGGAAAATGCCGGCTCGCCCAACGTTACCGCCGTGGGCGCCTCGATGTTCCAGGCGAACTACGACGGCAACGGCAACGACACCAGCACGCTGGCCGATACCAGGCAGAGCGTCTGGGATGTCAGCTTCAGAGTGATCGCGAATGGGAGGCCTTTTATCTCGCTGACCGGGGCGAGCACCGGCGGCTACAGCAAGATCTTTGCGAAGCCCGCGTGGCAGAACAAAGTTGCGGGAATAGCGGGTAAGTTTCGCGCCGTTCCAGATTTGGTATTAGGC
>JAJXYM010000170.1 GCA_021780585.1 Deltaproteobacteria bacterium | reverse complement strand
CGAGCGCAACGGCTATCGCGTCGCGCGTCTCAAGGACAAGCTCGGCACTCGCGACATGGCCAGCGGCGAAGTCGTGCTCGACGGCGCCGTCGCCTACCATCTCGGCAAAATCGATCGCGGCCTGCGCCAGATGATGGATATGGTCAATCTGAGCCGGATGTCGCATGGCGCGCGCGCCGCCGGCATGATGCGCCGCTGCCTCAACGAATCCCTCACCGCGACCCGCCATCGCCGCGCCTTCAGCCGTCCCGTGATCGAGCATCCGCTGATGCGCCGTCAGTTGATGAAGCTGATGGTCCCGACCGAACAGGCGCTGTCGGTCTTCACTTTCGACGCCGTGATGATGGACGCCGCCCGCGCCGGCGACGCCGCCGCCGAGCGCGTGATGCGGCTCCTCACCGCGCTGCTCAAGTTCCGCGCCTGCCGCGACAATCTGCGCGTCGCGACCGGCGCGATGGAGGCGCGCGGCGGCAATGGCTATATCGAGGATTGGGTCAACTCCCGCCTGATTCGCGACGCCCATATCGGCGTGCTCTGGGAAGGCACCAGCAATATCAACGCGCTCGACGTGATCGATCGCGCCGTCGCCAAGGCGCGCGGCCATCTGGAGCTGGCGCGCGCGCTCAAGTCTCGCCTCGCGGCCGCTTCGGCCGCGCCGGCGGCGCTGCGCGCGGAGATTGCGGCCCTGATCGATCGCGCGATTGCGTTCGTCGAAGAGGTCGCGGCGGATCGGCGCAACGAAAAGCTCGACCGGATGGCGGCAGGCGCGCTCTACCATTGTTCGAGCGCCGCGCTGATGGCGTGGGAGGGCGCGACCCTCGGCGCGCGCGGCGGCGACGCCCGCCGGATGCTGCTCGCGCGGATGGTCATCGACCATCGCCTGCGTCCGTCCGATCCGCTGGCGCCGCATGCCAGCGATCGCGAAGATGAGGCGATATCGCTGCTGCTGGACGACGCCCCGGTCGCGCTCGCCGATGCGACGCGCCTCGCCGTCGCCAACTGAGCCGGGTCGGCGTCGTCGCGGCGGCGATCACGGTTTCAGCGATTTCGGGATTGATGATCGACCCTCGAATACCGGGCTCGACGCGGTGGCCGCGGGTGACAGCTTTTTTTCGTCATTGCCGGGCTTGACCCGGCAATCCACGGTATCAGTCGATATGGACCCTCGGGTCAAGCCCGAGGGTGACAAAATTAACAAGGTCGAGGGTGACTGAATTAAATAGCCGCGGGTGACTGAATTGAGCAGCCCGACTGAATTGAATCGATCGACGGTGACGGAATAAGAGCGATCGACAATAACGGGCTTTGCGCCGAACGTCGCCGACGTTACGCTCTTATCCATGAGCGAAACGTCCGCGACCGATCCGTCCGCGGCGGCGGCGCATAACTCGTGGCGCGCGCCCGCCGAGGGCTTGGGCGCCGCGATTTTGTTCGGCCTGAGCACGCCGTTTGCCAAATTGCTCCTGCCCCACAGCGATCCGCTCGCGCTCGCCGCGATGCTCTACCTTGGCGCGGGTGCGGGACTGTGGCTGATCGATCTGTCCGGCCGCCGTTTCGCGAACGGCCATCCGCGCCGCGAGGCCGGTCTCGGCCGCGCCGATTTGCCGCTGATGGCGGGGGTGGTGATTTTCGGCGGAATCATGGGCCCGCTGCTGATGCTTACCGGACTCAAGCATCTCTCGGCGATCGCCGGCTCGCTGTTGCTCAATCTCGAGACGCCCTTCACGATTCTGCTGGCGATCGTCGTCTTCGGCGAACATTTGGGACCGCGCGAGGCGCTCGGCGCCGCCGCGATCTTCATCGGCGCGCTGATCCTCGCCGTCGCCGGCGCCGCTCCGCGCGCTTTCCACGGCGATCTTTTCGGCATTCTCGCGATTGCCGCCGCCTGCCTGTCATGGGCGATCGACAACAATCTCACCCAGCGCCTGTCGATCCGCGATCCGATCGCGGTGACGCGCTTCAAAACTTCCGCCGCCGGCGCCGTGATGCTCGCGTTCGCGCTGCTGCGCGGGCGGGTGGCGCCGCGTTTCGGCGTAATCGCGGCCGCCGTCGCGCTTGGCACGGTCAGCTACGGGCTCAGCCTGGTGCTGAACATCCGCGCGCTGCGGAGCCTCGGCGCCGCGCGTCAGGCGGCCTATTTCGCGACCGCGCCGTTCGCCGGAGCGGTCGCCGCGGCGATCGCGCTGGGCGAACGGCCCGGAACCGACACGCTCGGTGCGGGTCTCCTGATGGCGTTGGGCGCGGGCGCGCTCGCGCTTGCATCCCACGCCCATCGGCATCGGCATGAACCGCTCGATCACGAGCACGCGCACGTTCACGACCAGCATCACGCGCATGACCATCCGGCCGGCGCCGTACCCGGGGCGCGGCATTCGCATTGGCATCGCCACGAGCCGATCGCCCACGCCCATTCGCATCTGCCCGACGCGCACCATCGCCATACTCATTGAGCCGTCGCTTCCGCGGGCCATTCCCGAGCCGCGCGCGAAAAGCAACGGGCGGAACGAATCGTTCCGCCCGTCAGGGTCACAGGAGATTTTCGTGTGGCTATTTGATCGCCAGCGCGTTGGGCGGCGAGCCGACGCCGCCGGGGATATTCAGCGGCGCCGAGGTGAAGAAAAATTCATACCGGCCGTCGCGCGCGCAATCCTCCGCCAACTCCTCGAGATTCCACATCTCGCCAATCGGCATCCCGAAGAACGACAGCAGGTGGAAATGCAGCAGGTCGTTCGACTCCATGAAATCCGTCGTGCGCGGCGGCGGCATCGCCTCCAGCGCCGGCGAATCCGACGCGGCCGCCGCGATCCGGCTGTCCCATAGCCATTTGGCGACGCGCGGCGTGCCCTCGATTCCGGGACAGCGGGTCTTCGTCGCCAGTTCGGATTTTTGCTCCGGCGTCATCGCCAGATAGGCCTTGGTCCAGCCGATTCGCACCAGCAACACGTCGCCCGGCCGGATTTGGGTTTTTTGTTCGGCCAGCGTCTCCTGCAACTCCTCGAACGGAACCATGTCGTTGGTGGTGAAATCCAGCGTCCGGCCGTGCCGCTCGTGATAGCGGCCAATATCCGCCAGCACGCCGCGCCCGGCGATTCCGCGCCGCGCCAGATTATCGATTCCGAGCTTCGCGCCGCCGTAGCCGGTCACCTCGGCGTCGGGGATGCCGTTATACGCGCCGAGCCGCGGATGCTTGACGTGGCATAGCGCGTCCCATTGCGAGGACGCCTGCGGATAGAAATTGTCCAGATAGTCGTCGAGGATATAGGCCGCGTATTGCTTGATTACATGATTATGCTTGCCCCGCCCGAACAGCGGCGGATCGGGGATATTGATCGGCAGATTGAGCGCGAACACCCGGCCGCTGCGAATCGCGTCGGCGGCTTCGACCACCACCGCCGGCGTCATCAGATTGATCGTGCCGAGCTGATCGTCGTCGCCAAAGACGCCCCACGCGGCTCCCGCCGGAGCGCCCGGCCGAATCGGCAATTCGTGATGGCGGGGAAGTTGCGGCTCGGGCGCGCGCGGCCGGGTCGGTTTCGACGGCGCCGTCACGGCGGCCTTGCGCCGAACTTGCGCTTTCGCTGACGCCGGCTTCGCCACTCGCGCACGGGCTTGCGCCTTGGCGGGCGCCTTAATCTTGCGCGTCGCGGCCGCGACCGGCTTGCCGCGCGTCACGGTTTTTTTCGTCGCGGATAGTTTCGCCGCGGGCTTTTTTGCCGCGGGTTTTTTGGCGACGACTTTCGCCGCCTGCCGCATCCCTTGCCGAACGCCCTTCTTGGCCATCGCTTCCCCTCTTCGTTGCGTCTCCTGTCGCCGCGCGGCGCGGTCTTTAAGCCCGCGCCGTTCGCGTAGCTCGTCGCCTGCGTTCCATTTATCAGGATGGGCAACGGAAACAACAGTCGCGGCTCGCGCGGCGTTGTCGGTCGTCCGGGACGGCCGGCGCGCGTCCGAAATTGCCGGTCGAGCGCGCTCAGAAGATTTTTGTTGATTGCGAAACTGGTCGATTGGGCGGGCGGATCGCTGTCAAATAATAAACATTGTTCTGAAGGTTATAACATCAGAGTTCCTCACTAATCAGAAAATCGCCCCGCGAAGGCCAAAATCGCCTTGTTGGCCCGGCAAGGCGCTGATAGGATCGCGATTTCGCTCCTTGCTCTCCGTCGCGGAGGGCTGGAAACCGAAAGGAGGATGGCGCTTGCGGCGCTACGAAACGATTTTTATCTTACGCCCGGATCTGGGCGAAGCCGCGCAAAAAGAGGCGATCCAGCGCTTTGCCGGAATCGTCGCCAACACCAGCGGCGATCTGGTCGAAACCGACGAATGGGGCTCGCGCGAACTTGCCTATCATATCAAGGGCGAGCGGCGCGGCTTTTACGTCCGCTTCGACTACGGCGGAGCCGGCGCCACGATGAACGAGCTGGAGCGCAATCTCAAGCTCTCAGATAGTGTCCTGCGCTATCTTTCGGTGCTGGTTGACGATTCGGCCGATATGGCCGCGGTGCGTACCGAGATCGAAGCGCGCCATCGCCGCGCCGCCGAAGCTCGCGCCGCCGCTGAAGCGCGCGCGGCAGCGATGGCGGCGGAACGCGCGGCCGCGGCCGAAGCTCAGGCTCAGGCGGCGACCCCGGCGCCGGCG
>JAJXYM010000381.1 GCA_021780585.1 Deltaproteobacteria bacterium | reverse complement strand
GAAGGCGTCGCGCGGGTCGCCGCCATGGGCGGCGGGGTCGGCGAGCGGGCGGATGATTTTGTGGAAATCCCAGAACGTCCACGGCCATCCGTGGCTCAGGATAATCGGAATCGACTTCGGCCCTTTGCCCGGCTCATGGATGAAGTGAATCGGCACGCCGTCGATTTCGGTCCGGTAATGCGCATAGGAATTGATTTCGCGTTCGACCGCGCGCCAATCGAAGCGATCGCGCCAGTAGCCGATCAAATCCTTGAGGTAGCTCGCCTCCGTGCCGAAACGCCAATCGGCGTTGGCGAAGTCAGGAGCGAAACGGGTGCGGCCGAGCCGCTCGCGCAGATCGTCGAGGACGCCGTCAGGAATCGCGATGGTGAATTTTTCCTTGCGCATGATGGTGATCGTCGGGTTGGCAAGGGCGCCGCGTCGCGCCTTGAGTCATTGCTTGGTCCGGCCGTCGCGGGTCCGGTTGCGTCACAGGCCGCCGTCGCGCGGCGCGAGGCGGAAGACCTGGCCGCCCGGCGCGGCGAAGAAAAAGCGCGTCGGATCGGGAAATGCGATTTCGCGCACGCCGAAAGCGACCAGCCGCTCACGCCATGCGGCCGGGTCGTCCACCTTGAGCTCCATCCAGGTCGCCCGCTCATAGACGGATTCGGCGAGCGCCTCCGCGGCGGCGACGAAGAACAGGCCGAGCACAAAGCCGCCGTCGAATTCGTAAAGATCGAGATCGTCGCGCCCGCTCGCGAGCGGCTTGCATCCGAGCAGCCCGCCATAGAAAGCCCGGGTGCGTTCGCGCAGTTCGTGCGCGACGTTCATCTTCAAATGATTGCCGATCCGAACCATCGAAGCGCCCCCTCTGGCGCGAACCGCCCCGGCGTCCGCGCGATCAGCTTCGATCCGGAGTTGCGCGGCGCGCGGGACGAGGCGCCGAAAAGCCCCGTCCCGCCGCGCGATTGGTTAACGGCCGCCCGCCGCCGCCAGCGCCATCTCCTCGGTCGCGACCACGCGATGCGGGTTGAAGTGCGGCAGCACGTGCTTCGCCATCAGACGCAGCGACTTCATGATGTTTTGATGGGGAATCCGGCCGGCCTGCTTGAAGCAGATAACCTGATTCAGACCGTTGCGCTGGAACTCCTCGAGCTTGCGGTTGACCTCGTCGGGATTGCCGACGACGACCATCTGATGCTGCTTCAACTGGGCGTCGGGCGTGTCCTTGGGATCGAGGTCCATCGCCATCAGATTGCGCAGGTATTCGTAGGAGTAGAGCTTGTTCTTGGCCATCAGCGGCTCGAACAGCTTGGCGACGTTGTGCATGAACCAGCGCGCGCCCTCCAGCCCAATCGCCTCGTCCTCTTTGTTCTCGGCGACGTGGCAGATAACCAGCCCGGCGAACTGCTGGTTCGGGACCTGCCCAACCTGGTCGGTGCGATTGGCGAAGGACTTGGCATAGGCCGCCATCGACTTCTGCACCTGCTCCCAGTTGAGGCTGAAGCTGAGCACGCCCATCCCGCGATCGCCCGCCATCTGGTAGCTGTCGGGCGCCACGCACGCCATCCACAGCGGCGGATGCGGTTTCTGGATCGGCTTGGGGACGACGCGCCGGGGCGGAACTTTGATCAGCTTGCCGTTGTATTCGAGGATGTCGTCGGTCCAGGCCTTGACGATGATGTCGAGCGCCTCACGCACCTCCTGACGGGTGCGATCGTAATCGACGGTGAAGCCGTCGAGCTCCTGCGAAGTGGTCGAACGCCCGGTGCCCAACTCCATCCGGCCATTGCTCAG
The DNA here is from genome assembly GCA_021780585.1 of Deltaproteobacteria bacterium. Taxonomy (GTDB): domain Bacteria; phylum Desulfobacterota; class Binatia; order Binatales; family Binataceae; genus JADMIL01. The sequence goes on along the minus strand of JAJXYM010000381.1, from coordinate 2,859 downwards.
GATATCGAGCACGGCGGCCTGTTCGGCGACTTTGATCGGGTTGTTGAAATTGAACGGCAGCAGGCGCACGCCGTGGGCGATTCGGATATTCTTGGTGCGTTGGCTGACCGCGCCATAGAAGACTTCCGGCGCCGAGCTGTGGGAGTATTCCTCGAGGAAATGGTGCTCGACTTCCCAGACGTAGTCGATGCCGATGCGATCGGCGAGCTCGATTTGGGCAAGCGCTTCCCAATAGACGTTATACTCGCTGAGCGCGTTCCATGGCCGCGGCGTTTCCATTTCATAGAGCAGGCCGAATTTCATGAGCTTGGGTCCCTCCATCAAGCGTTTGTTTGTCCCCACGGACGCCGCCGTGATTCTGCAACTTTTCCCGCTCGATTGCCAATGGAAAAGCGTGCGCGACAGGATGATTGAAAAAAGCGCGGCTTATGGCGACGGCGCGCGCCGCGCGGCGATTCGGGCTGTGGATGGGCGCGCGGATCGCGGGCCGCGGATAAGCGTCCCGGCTTGAAACGGCGGGACTGGTAGGATTCAATTCGCGGAAGAGAACTATCGATGACGAGCGAAGCGAAGCGGACCGGTTCCGCCGCGGACGAGGCGCCGGGCGCGAATCGGCCGACCGTGCTGGTGGTGCATGGGCCGAATCTGAATCTGCTGGGCGAACGCGAGCCGGAGGTTTACGGGCGCACGACGCTCAAGGATATCGACGCCGCGCTGGCGGCGCTCGGGCGCGAACTCGGGCTGACGGTCGAGACCTTTCAGTCCAACAGCGAGGGCGCGATCGTCGACCGGATTCAGGCGGCGCGCGGCCGTATCGACGCGCTGATCATCAATCCCGCCGCGTACACGCATACCAGCGTCGCGATTCGCGACGTGATTCTCGCGATCGGGACGCCTTGTATCGAAGTGCATCTCTCGAACGTCTATAGACGCGAGCCGATGCGGCATCATTCGACGATTGCCGATATCGCGGTCGGCCGGATCATGGGCTTCGGCGCCGACAGCTACCTGGTCGCGCTCCGCGCCGCGCGCAATCTGATCGGCGCGGCGCGCGGCGGCGCCTGAAGCGTAGCGATCGGCGAATAGCCAACGGGAGGCGCGATGCGATCGGGAAGCGAACGCGGCGGAAAGCTTAAGGCATTGCGGCCGATCGGGGCCGCGCGATCGGCGCGCGCCGCGGGCGACGCAAGGAAGTCAATGGAAGTACGAGAACTCAAGACGCTGCTCACCCTGATGCGCGATTACGGGCTGGTCGAGCTCGAAATCGAGGACAAAAAGGGCAAAGTGCGACTGGTGCGCGGCGGCGCGACCGCGCCGGCGGCGGTGGCCGAGGTTCCGAACGCGCCGGCAGTGGAGGCCAAGGTCGCGATCAAGCGGGCGGCGGGGAACGGCGCGGCCGAAACTCCCGCCGCGCCCGCGCTGGCCGATAATCAGCGGCTGGTGACCAGCCCGATGGTCGGGACGTTTTATCGCGCCGCTTCGCCCGACGCCGATCCGTTCGTCGAAGAGAACGATTCGGTGCGCAAGGGCCAGAGCCTGTGCATTATCGAGGCGATGAAGATGATGAACGAGATCGAGGCCGAGGCCGCCGGTCGCATCGTCAAAATCCTGTGCGAGAACGGTCAGCCGGTCGAATATGGCCAGCCGCTGATGGTGCTCGAGGTCGGATAGCGGCGGCGCGCGAACGGGCGGCCGGGAGACTCAGACGATGTTCAAGAAACTGCTGGTGGCGAATCGCGGCACGATCGCAATCCGGATAATCCGGGCTTGCCGCGAGCTGGGAATCCGCACTATCGCGGTCTATTCGACCGCGGACAAGGACGCTCTGCACGTGCGGATGGCGGACGAGGCGGTCTGTATCGGACCGCCGGCGGCCGAGGACAGCTACCTCAATATCCCCTCGATCGTCAGCACGGTGCTGACCTACGGCGCCGACGCGGTCCATCCGGGCTACGGTTTCCTTTCCGAGAACGGCGATTTCGCCGAGGCCTGCCGGCGCTCGGGCGTGACCTTCGTCGGACCGCGCGCGCGCCATATCCGGCTGATGGGCGACAAGCCGCGCGCCCGTCGGATCATGAAGCGCGCGGGCGTGCCGGTCCTGCCGGGCAGCGAGGGCACGGGCGTGACCGAACTGCGCGACGCGCAGGAGGACGCCCGGCGGCTCGGTTTTCCGGTGCTGATCAAGGCGGCGGCCGGCGGCGGCGGCAAGGGGATGCGGGTGGCGCGCGACGCCGCTGAGTTGACGCGGCTGTTTCCGTTGGCGCGCGCGGAGAGCGAAGCCGCGTTCGGCTCGCGCACGATGTACCTCGAGAAGTATCTCGAGCGGGCGCGCCACGTCGAATTCCAGATTCTGGCCGACAACAATCGCAACGCGATCCATCTCGGCGAACGCGACTGCTCGATCCAGCGGCGCCATCAGAAGGTGCTCGAAGAGGCGCCGTGCCCGGTGATGACCAAGCGGCTGCGCGAGCGGATGGGCAAGGCGGCGGTGCGGGCGGCGCAGGTCGTCGGCTACTCGAACGTCGGCACGGTCGAGTTCCTGGTCACGGCGGACGGCGACTTCTACTTCATCGAGATGAACACGCGGATTCAGGTCGAGCACGGCGTCACCGAGATGGTGACGGCGACCGATCTGGTGCGCGAGAGTATCCGGATCGCGGCGGGCGAAGCGCTCGGCTACCGGCAGAAGCAGATCGAGATCGCGGGCGCGGCGATCGAGATGCGCGTGTATGCGGAGGATCCGGATTCGCATCTGCCGTCGCCCGGGGTCGTGACCAATCATCATTCGCCGGGCGGTCTGGGCGTGCGGGTCGAGACGGCGCTGTACGACGGCTATCGCGTGCCGGTGCATTATGACCC
>JAJXYM010000448.1 GCA_021780585.1 Deltaproteobacteria bacterium | reverse complement strand
CCCGAAAACGCCTCCGGCCGGCCGGGCGCGGGCCCGGCGCCCCGGCCCGACGCGCGCCTCGCGCTCAGCCGGATCGAACTCGGGATTTGCGCGCGGCTCGGAATCAACCCCAACGATTATGCGCGGCGCAAGGAATCGCATTCGCGGGCCGCGTTTGCGGCCGATCAGGACTGAAACGCGGCGATCAACCCTCAACCAGACTCAAGCGCGCCCGCGAGTGAGGCGGCATACACGGTGACACGATGGCGGCACTGACCAATTCACGCAACACTCCCGAAATGGCCGACGGCGGCCGGATGCAGGCGTATCCGGTCGAGGCCAACACCACGATCTACCTGGGCGGAATCGTCGCGCTCAACGCCAACGGCAACGCCGTGCCGGCCACGAGCGTCGCCGGCCTCCGGATCGTCGGACGCGCCGAGCGCGTTCACGACGGCATTCCCGGACAAAACGCGGTGAACAATCCGGGCGCGGCCGGAGCGATCTCGCTGGTGTGCCGGCGCGGCGTCTTCATGTACGCGGTCAACGACGGCACCATCGGCGCCGCGCAGGTCGGCCAGATCGCCTACGCGGTGGACGACAATTCAGTGTCCGCCAGCGACGGAAGCGGCGCCACGGCGGTCGCCGCGCAGGCGGCGACGTTCCCGGCCGCCGGCTCCGCGCAGGCCGCGATCCTCGGCCACGAGAACGTCTCGGGCGTCCGGGTGCATAGCACGTCGGCGGGCGGCGTGGTCTACGTCGAGAATACTGACTATGTGGTGGACTATTCAGCCGGGGTCATTTACCTGATCGGCGGCGGGTCGATAGCGGCCGCGGCAACCGTCTATGTCGACTACAACTGGGGCGCGCCGGCCCGCTGCGCCGCCGGCCGAATAGTCAATCTCGATCCGAGCGGACAGGTGTGGATCGACTTCATGCACCAGTCCGCTCCGGCGATTTAGCCGGCCGCCTTCGAACGCGAAGCGCCGCGACCATTCAACCCCGCCGGGCGCGGAAACCGCCCGCCATATCGGCCAGTCGGCGCCGCGGGGCGGCCGACTGAAGCAAAGCGTAGGCATATGGAAATCACGGCCGCCAATCTTTCGGCTTTGTTCACCGGCTTCGACGTCATCTTCCAGCGCGGTTTCGAGAAGCCGCCCTCCTACTACGAAAAGATCGCCAGCGTGGTGCGTTCGACCGCGCGCCAGACCACCTATCCGTGGCTCGGCCGCACCACCAGGTTCCGGGAATGGCTTGGCGAACGGGTGATCCAGGCGCTCGAGGCGCATAGCTACACGATCGTCAACAAGGATTTCGAGGATACCGTCGCGATCAATCGCAACGATATCGAGGACGACAATTACGGAGTATACGAACCGGTAATCGAGCAGCTCGGCTGGGACACCAAGGTGCATCCGGACTCCCTGATGTTCGCGATGATCAAGAACGCGGTCGCCACGCCCGGGAGCGTGATCGGCTACGACGGCCAGCCGTTTTTCTCCGCGACGCATCCGGTGGGTCCGATGGGCGCGGCGAACGATTCGCGCGATTCGCTCGCTTCGAATATCAACTCGAGCGGCACGGGACCCTACTGGTTCCTGATCGACGCGTCGCGCGCGATCCGGCCGTTCATCTTCCAGCTCCGCCGCGAATACGCGATCACGCGGATGAACACGCTCACCGACGAGGCCGTTTTCACGCGGCGCGAATTCCGTTTCGGCGTCGACGGGCGCGCGAACACCGGCGTGGGTCTCTGGCAGCTCGCGTACGCCAGCAACACCGACCTGACGAACCCGGCGAATTATGGCGCCGCGCGCGCCGCGATGCGCTCGATCAAGACCGACGCGGGACTGCCGTTCGGCACGCTGACCAGTTCGAAGGACGTCTATCTGCTCGTGCCGCCGGCGCTCGAGGAAGCCGCCGCGCAACTGCTCCACGCCGATTTCATGGCGGGCGCGGGCGCGAGCGCGAGCGTGGCGACGACGAACATCTGGAAAGCGACCGCGAACCTGATCGTCAGCGAATACCTCTCCTAACATCGACGACGCGAGCGCGCCGGCCGGGCCTTCGATCGGTTCCCGCACGGAACTTTCGATCCCGCCGCCGAAGCCTCCGGACGGCGCGTTCGCACTGGAAGCATCACGTGGCATACGCATCCCCCAACGACATGATCGCGCGCTACCCGAACCGGGACCTGGTGCAGTTGACCAACGACGACCCGGCGATCATGACGGTCAACGCCGCGGCCTTGCAGCAGGCGCTCAACGACGCGTCGGCGGAAATCGATGGTTATCTGGACGGCCGCTTCTCCCTGCCGCTCAGCGATCCGCCCGTGCTGCTGAATCGCCTCGCCTGCGACATCGCGATGTATCGGCTGCAGGCGCTGCGCCCGCTGCACGATATCGCGGACGCCCGCCGGCGCTACGACGACGCCGTCGCGTTGCTGACGCGGGTCGCCGACGGCGCCGTCACGCTGGGCCTCGCCCCGGACAATCAGGACGCGCCGGCGGCGCCGGGATCGATTGTGGTCGAGGCCGGCGGCGATCCGAGCGGCGCGCTTCCCGATCGCATCTTCAGCCGCGGGTCGCTCAAAGGTTATTGACGCTGAGCGACCCGCGCCGCGGCGACAATTCCCCCAACCGAGGAAAACTGAATCACGCCAATGGCCGCCACCGTTCTCGATCGACCATGGACCGGCGAAAGCTTCGCGCCGCCGACGCCGACCGATATCGCGACCGTCGAAGCGGCGATCGTCGCGCGCCTGCGGGCGCAAATCGCGTCGGTCGAAGTCGCGCATTTTCCCGACCGGCCCGAAGCGTACCGGCTGACCAGCCGGGTCGGGGCCGCGCTGGTGCGATACGAGGGCGGCGAGTACGGACCGTTGATCGACACGGCCGCGATCGTCCAGGAGCGCACGCTCAAGTTCGCGGTAATCGTGATGGTGCGCGATCTCGGCTGGGGCCTCGGCTCGATCGCGGACGGCCCAACGCCGGGGGCTTACGCGATCCTGGAGGCCGCGCGTCTCGCGCTCACCGGCTATTCGATTCCCGGATTCACGCGGATCTATCCGCTGCGCGAGAACTTCGTCGGTCGCGATCGCCAGGGCGGCGTGTGGACCTATCGAATCGTGTTCGCGTTGCGCGGCGTCGCGGTGGAAGCCGCGCCCGCGATGAATTATCCGCTCCTCGTTCAGGCGACCGCGCTCGATCGCGGCGGGCTGACGAACGTCAGCCGCGGCGCCGCGCTCTTCACCTTCAACGCGGCCAATCAGATTCAGCTCCCGAATATCAACGTGACGCAGGCGGTCGTCACGGACCCGGCCGGAACGAACACGTACGCGGCCGGGGTCGATTACATACTCGATCCGGCCAACGGCCTGATCACGGCGACAACAACCGGCGCGATCGCCGCGGGAGCGACTGTATCAATTTCCTATACGTACGCGGAGGCGGTGATCGCGCTTTCAAGCGGTGGCGCCGCCCCGACCGCGCCGACCAACTGATGCGTCAGATTACTCATCATCGGGCGGAAGGCCATTCCACTATGCATTTTGACCCGCGCTATCATCGCCGGCGGTTTTCGCGGGCCGGACGCCGGGGAATCGACCGCGCTTTTCCCGGCCGCCGCCACGCCGAATTGACGGCGCCACGCGCCACTATCATCGAGCCGCGGAGGTAATTCCAATGCCCGTATCGTTTCTGCATGGAGTCGAGGTGGTCGAGTTCGAAAGCGGACCGGCTCCCGTCACGGTGGTCAAATCCTCGGTTATCGGCCTCGTGGGCACGGCTCCAACGTGGGCCGTCGCGCCTCCAGCCGTCGCCCCGCCGCCGAACGTTCCAACGCTGATCGCCTCGGCGCAGGACGCGGCCCAATTCGGACCGCTGGTCCAGGGCTACACCATCCCGTACGCGCTCGCGGCGATTCAGGCCCAGGGCGCCGGGCAGGTAATCGCGATCAACGTTTTTGATCCAATCGCGCATTCGACCGATCTGGTCGCGTCCCTGACCTTCAACTCCGCCGGCGCGGTCAGCCTCGGCCACATGGGGATATCCAATCTGGCCGTGATGCCGCCGACGACGGCCGCGATAACCGCCGAGGCCCACACCTTCGCCGGCTCCCCCGCGACTATCCAGTTGGCGCACGGCAATATCCAGGCGTCCTCCGTAGTGCTGACCAGCAGCCCCGCCGGAACCACATATACCCAGGGCACTGACTATTCACCCGACGCGCGCACCGGTCTGATCACGCGGCTGAGCGGCGGAACGCTTTCCGCGACGGAAGCGGTTCTCGTAAGCTACAATTATTACTCGGGAGCGCCTTATGTTCCGGGCGCTGACTACCAGAGCGACATGGTCAACGGCGTCGTGACCGCGCTCGCCGGCGGCGCGATACCGAGCGGCGCGACGGTGATCGCCTCGTATGCCTACGCCGACCCGTCGCGGGTAGCCGACGCGAACGTGATCGGCGCGATCGCGGGCTCGACCTATACCGGCCTGCAGGCGTTGCTCACGACCTACGGAACGATGGGCTTTTTCGCCAAAATCCTGATCGCGCCGGGCTTTTCGCAGAACTCCGACGCCGCCAGCGCGCTGCTCGAGGCGGCGAACACGATGCGGGCGATGGCGCTAATCGACTCGCCGCCGGCAACCTCCGCCTCCGCCGCGCTCGCCAGCCGCGGCGCCGCGGGAAACGCCTTCGACTCCGCCTCGACCCGCGCGATCCTGTGCTATCCCCAGGAGACCTTCTTCGACGCCGGAATAATTCCCACCGGGGTCACGCTCCAGGGAACCGCGCCGGTTCGGACGAACGCGAATGCGACTTCCACGGGACCGTACTCACAGTGGATAGCCGGCGCGATCGCGGCGCGCGATCTGGCCAATGGCTACTGGTGGTCGCCCTCGAACGCGCAGGTGAACGGCATCCTCGGACCCGACGTAACGCTATACGCTTCGATGCTCGATTCGGCGTCCGACGTGAACAACCTCAACGCCGCGGGCATCGTCACCGTGTTCAACGCCTTTGGCTCGGGATTGCGCGTCTGGGGCAATCGCTCCGCCGCGTTTCCGACCGTCACCACGCCCGACAATTTCATCAGCGTCCGCCGCACGATGGACGTGATCGAGGAATCGGTACAGCTTGCGATGCTGCAGTTCATCGACCAGCCGATCTCGAACGCGCTGATTACGGCGATCCTCGCGAGCGTCAACGCTTTTCTGCGAACGCTGATCCAGCGCGGCGCTCTGGTCGCCGGCGCGGCGTCGTACAACCCCGCCGAGAATCCGCCCGCCCAGATCGCCGCCGGGCAGCTCGTCTTCGACATCGACGTGATGCCGCCGCCGCCCGCCGAACGGCTCACCTTCAACGTCTATCTCGACAGCACCCTGCTGAATCAGCTCGGCGGAGCCGGCGCGCTCACCGCCACGGCGGCGAACGCATAGGCGGGCGGCCCGGCTGATTCCGAAAACGGCCGCGCTCCGGCCGCGCAAATCGCACACGGTTGAATCATGGATATCTCAGTAAACAGAATCACCAACGCCAATATCTATCTCGACGGGACCGGCCTGCTGGGACGGGCCGAGGAAATCGAAGTCGCCCAGCCCCACCATCAGATGGTGGACCACAAGGGTCTCGGCATGGCGGGCACGGCCGAGTTCTGGGCGGGAGTGAACAAGCTCGAGTCCCGCATCCGCTGGGCGTCACTCTATCCCGAGGTCCTCATCGCCGCCGACAGCCCGTTCGTTTCCCATTCCTTCCAGGTGCGCGGCAACCTGGAACAGTACACCAGCCAGGGACGCAGCGCCGAATTGCCGGTGGTCTATCTGATGACCGGCGTTTTCAAGGACGCCGGAAGCTTTCGCTTCCGCCTGCACGAGAACGTCGACAGCGCCTCGACGATTACCGTGTACCATTCGGAACTGTATATCGCCGGCAACCAGATACATCTTTACGACGTACTCGCGAATATCTACGTCGTCAACGGCGTCGATCAGCTTGCCCAGTTCCGCGCGAATATCGGCGGCTGAGCGGCGCTGACCACGCGGCATGTCAGGAGGATCACGCGCACCAATGGATAATCAGACACGCACGACGACTCTCCCCTCCGGCCGGATCGCGACCCTGCGGCGCGGCCGCGGACGCGACCTGATCAAGGCGCATCGCGCGGTCGCGGCGAATCCCGAGCCGATCGCCGTTTCCTTCGCGCTGATCGCGGAGCTGGCGCTGATCGACGGCCGGCCGATCGTGTACGAAGACCTGCTCGCCATGGAGTTGAATGACGTGTTGGCGCTCGAAGCCGAGGTCATGGAGGAGCGCCGCGAAAATTTTCCGGAGGCGACGGACCCGCGATAACCGGAGCCGTGCCGTCGCCTGAGGCAATCGCCAGCCTGGTCGCCTTCGGTTTTAGACTGAGTGAAATCGAACGGATGGAAATCGGAGAGATTGGCTATTGGCGCGAACTTGTCCGGCGAATGAACGTCCCGTCCGCGATCGAATAATTCCCGGCTCTGGCGCTATTCACGACTGGTATTCGCGATGAGCAGAAGAATTTACGTTGGCAACCTCAATTTCGAAGTGGGCGACAGCGCCCTGCGCGAGGTCTTCTCTCGAATCGGCGCGGTCAGGAGCGCCGAGGTTATCAAGGACCGCTGGACGGGCGTCTCCCGCGGTTTCGGATTCGTCGAGATGACGACCGAGGAAGCGGCGGAGAGCGCGCTCGCGCAATTGTCGGGAGTCGAAATCATGGGCCGGCCGGCGCGCCTGGCGATCGCGAAACCCCGCCCGGCGGAATCCGATCGTGCGGCGCGGACGGACGGCTGATCCTCGTTATGAACGCACACGAAGTTCGCAAGGAGAGGCGCGATGCCGCCGGAGGCGTGCGGGTTCCCGAGCGTCCAACGACGCACGGCTCCGGCGTCTCGGGCGTCGCGAAGCTCGCCGCCGCCATCAAACGATCGTTCGGCGGCGGACTGGAACGGCTCAATGACGGACTCGCGCGGACTAGTCGGTTACGCTGGCCGGAATTTTCGGCGGCGGCGCTCCGAACCGCGGCGGCCACGCCAGTGGGCACGGCGGATTCGCGCGCTCGAACCGCCGCGTCCTCGCCGTCGCGCCGCCGTGGCAAGGCGTCCGAATCTGACGGCATCGCCCTCGATTCGCTGGCCCGGCTGACGGAATCGATCGCGCGACTAGCGACGTTCGATCGCGCCGCCCGGCCGCGCGACGGTCGCTCTCCACAGCCGAATGACCGGACGCCTGGCTCCAGCGCCAGCGCGGGAGAGCGGTTTTCGCGCGTAGCCACAATTCGCCCGACTCGATTAGTGCGCGAACTGGCCGCGCCGCGCCTGCGCACGGCCGCTCGCGACCAATCCGTATCACGCCATTCCGCCGAAGCGGAGAGAACATCGGCCCGCGCGGCGCATCTGGCCGCACGAATTGGTGGAATGACCGACCGATCCCGGTCGTTGTATCCGCACCATCCCGCATTCACTTTCTCGCGAAGTCCGCGCCCGGGCGCGTCTTCCCTGTTTCCGGCCGCTGGAGCGCACGCACTTGCGATCGCCGGGCGCGCCGCCACAAACCTCCACTCCACCGCCGCTGCGGGCTCGAACATGATCGCCGCGTTGTCAAGATTCGAGACGCCGGTTCGCGCGATCGCGTCGGCCGCCGCGCCCGAAAATCGGCCGCAAGGCGTGATTCGCCGATTCGCCAACGAGCCGCCACAGCGATTCGCCGGCGAATCTGGCGCGCCCGAAGCCGTAATCCGTCGCTCGACCGTCCTTTCACGGAATTCAGGCGTCCGCGCGGTTTCGCGTATGTTCGCATCGCCGCATGAAACGGAAACCCCTGAGGCGCGGACGAACGCAAGCGCGTCACGCCGGTCCAGCGCCCGCGCCGAACCCTCGATTGTGGTTCACTACGCGCCTTCGCTGCATGTCGGCGGCGCGCTCGGCGCCGAGCGGACGGAACAGGCGGTTGCCGAGGCGCTTTCGCGCCAGGCTCCCGATCTGCTCCGTCAACTGCGAGCGGAAATCGCGAAGCGTCGTCGCACCGAATTCACCTGAGATCGCCGGGGCGCGTTACTATCAACTCCAGAGATCCTTTATTCCAGTGGCTGAACGCTTATGTTTGCAATTTTCGGCGAAATAGTATTCGACGTTCTCGATTCGCCGGCGGGTTACGAATCCCGACGCGACTTTTGGTATGCGGAACAGCGCGTGCTTCAGGCGCGGCCGCGACTGCAATGGATCGCCGACGGGCTGGCGGAGATCGAGCTCGAAGTCCGGCTGCATTCCTCGTTTACCAATCCCGACCTCCAGCTTCTCGCCCTGGAAGCCGCCGCCGCCGATCATCTGGCCCGGCCATTGGTTTTCGGCAATGGCAATTTCCGCGGTTTTTACATCCTCGTCTCACTCGCCTTCGCCGCGCGTCAGATGAGCGCGGTCGGCGATCTGATTGCCGCTACCGCGCGCCTGGGCCTCAGGGAATGGGACTTCAATCCCGCTCTCGGCGGCGTCCCGCTGCCCGGAGCGCTGCCGGTTCTTGGCGCCGTCAACGCTCCCACCGGCTATCCGACCGCGCCGGTTGCGTACACGGCGGCGGGCGGCGTCGCTTCGGCGCTTGCCGCGCCGACCGCTCCGTACTCCGCGGCTCCGATCGCCGCCCCCGGGGTGTCGCCTGTCGTTTCGCTGCCGATCCCCGCCGGCGCGAGCGCTCCGCGCCTCACCGCCAACGACGTTCCGGCCAGCCAAATCGTCCGCGCCCCGTATTGATTCGAGGACGCCGGCGTCGGCTGAAATCGCTACTCACGCCCTGACGATTATTCTGGTGATCAACTTCAATCCCGATGCAGACCCAGTCCATAACACACATCACTTCGGCCGGCGAACGCTGGGATTTGCTCGCCTGGCGCTATTACGGCGACGCGACCGCCTATTCGCCGATAATCATGGCGAACCCCGCGATTCCGATCGAGTCCGTTTTTTCGGCGGGTCTCGTTATCGCGATCCCGTTGCTTCAACTTGGCGCGCCCCGGAACGTCGACCTGCCGCCGTGGAAGCGCGCGCAATGACGGCGCCCGAACGGGTTTTGCGCCCCGGCGGCCGCACGCCATGCGGCCGGCGCCACTGCGCGCGTCTGTGCATGCCGGACGCGCGGATGGGGAGGTAATCCTCACGATGGCCGGCTCGCTTTCATATGCTGTCAGCGTTCCGCAATGGATACTCACCTACCAGGGGGTGAATATTAGTTCCGACGTTTCGGCGATGGCGCTCGAAATTGCCTATACCGATCGCCTCGGCGGCGCCTCGGGCGATCTCGCGATTGCGCTGCAGGACGACGACGGGCTGTGGCGCGGCCCCTGGACTCCCGCGCAGGGCGACGTCGTCAGTCTGGATATCGGATACCCGGACGGGGCTCCGCTGCCGTGCGGCGAGTTCCAGGTCGATGAGCTGCTTTACGAAAGTCCGCCCGACACGCTGCATCTGCGCTGCCTCGCCGCTTATATCACTCCCGCGATGCGCACGCGGCTGAGCGCCGGATACGAAGGCCAGACCCTGGTGGGAATTGCCGGAACGATTGCGCAAAAGTACGGACTTACCCTGGTCGCGGATCCGGGCGCGATGAATCTGGCCTTCGCGCGCGTCACGCAGCATCAGGAGACCGACCTGGCGTTTTTGCATCGGATCGCGCTTGCCCACGACTACGACTTCACGGTGCGCGGCGGCCAGTTGATATTCTATTCGCGCGCGGCGCTGGAGTCGGCGCCGCCGGCGGCCGCGCTCGCGCGGACCGATATTCTCCGCGCCGCCTTCCGCACCAAGTCGCATCGCACTTATCAAGCGGCGCGGGTCTCATATCAGTCGCCGTCGGCCAAGCGGCTGATCACGCGGCGGGCCGCCTCTTCCGCGCCGATTCCCACTGGCGATTCGCTGACCATCGCCACCCGAATCGAGAACGGCCAGCAGGCGCTGCTGCGCGCGCGGAGCGCGTTGCACCAATCCAACATGGTGCGGACGACGGCCGAGTTGCTGACGACCGGAAACACCGCGCTGGCGGCGGGCAACACGATTTCGATCTCGGGTTTCGGCGTCAACGACGGGGTCTACATCATCTCGACGGCCACCCATCGGCTCACGCGCCGGCTTGGCTACGCCACGGAACTCTCGCTGCGCAAAGTGGATATTCAATCTTGACTCGCGACGAACCAATCCTACACCCGGTGAAAAGGACCATTTGCCGATGAACGTCAATTCAATCGCGCGTCCGCGCGCTTGCGCGCCGCTCGCCTGCGATCCGGCGCCGGCGCTGCCGCCGATCGCGGCGACGTTCGCGCGCGCAATCTTTGGCGCCGCGATTACGATCGAGGGCGCCGCAAGTCCACTGGGATGCGGACCGGTTTCGGTCGTCGCGCCAGTGCGCGCGGCCCATATCGCGACTATCGAGACGAGGTGAAGCATGGCGACGCTGCAGGTGGTCCGCGCGGGCAAGGCCGTCGCGATATTATGGAACGTCACGAATCAGATTCCGCCGCCGCCGGAACCATACGATCCGCCGTCGGCGCCGACGATTACGATTTTCGATCCGAACGGCGACGCGCAAATCTCCGCGGCTCCCACCTCGCGCCTCGGCGCCGGCCTCTATTCGTACACTTACGTCACGCCGGCGGCGGGACCGCTCGGCGTATGGAGCGCGTGGCTCGACGCGATCGACGGCAACGGCTTTCCCAACGGCAGCGTCGACGCCCCCGATCTGCAGAAGGCCACGCCGGTGTTCCAGCTCGTTTGAGGTATCCGCCGATGACGAATACTCGCGCATCCGATCGATCGGCGCTGGAGGGTTGGCGATGAACGGCGCTTTCAGGGTCGGCCTGGTCAAGACGCTGGACCCGGCTTCAGGCCGGATCCGCGTGGTCTTTCCCGATCGCGATCAAATGCAAAGCTGGTGGCTGCCGGTGATATTCGCCAAAACGCAGAACGATAAAGTTTACTGGATGCCGGACGTGGGCGAACAGGTCGTATGTCTGATGGACGAGCATGACGAGGACGGCGCCGTGATCGGTTCGATCTATTCGTCGGTCGACGCGCCGCCGTCGGCGGACCCGGACCAGGCGATGTGGAATGCGCGCGACGGCGCTTCGTTCGCGTATGACCGCGCGACGCACGCGCTGCAAGTCGCGATTCCGTCCGGCGGCACGATCAACATCACGGCCAACGGCGCCGCGATCGCGATCGACGCCGCCGGCGACGTGACGATCGCGGCGGGAGGGCAAATCAAGCTTGCGGGCGGCGGCGCCGCGATCGCGCGCGTCGGCGACGCGACGACCTGCCCGGCGGGCTCGGGCCAGATCGTCAGCGGCAGCGCGAAAGTGACTTCGGGCTGATCAGCGAAGCGCAACCAACCGCGTACGGTTAACGGGAGACATTGAGAAATGCCCGCCGGAGCCATAACCCTTTCCGACATCACTTCAGCCGATTGGTCGCTGGCGCTCGATCAGCCCGGCCAGCCCGGCTCGGGAATCGGCAACGTCGTGCAGGGCGTCGCCGACGTTAACCAATGCATCCAGATCATACTGACTACTCCGAAAGGCGCCGATCCGCTGCGGCCGACCTTCGGCGCGGACCTGTGGCGATACCTCGATTCGCCGATCAACTCCGCGATTCCGGCGATCGTCACCGAAGTCACCGCGGCGATCACGCGGTGGGAGCCGCGCGTGAAGGTGATCTCCGTGACGGCGGCGCCGGTGATCGACGCGTCGGCGCAATCCGGGGCGAAAATGACGCTCGGCGTCACCTGGCAATTGCGGCTGACGGGCGGCGCGAGCGGCGCGCCGGCCGGCCCCGCGCAAAAGGCCGTGATCGTCCTCCCGGCGCCATAGGCGCGCGCGACCGGTAATTCGACGCAACAATCAGTAGCACGAGGAGTAATCGCCAATGGCAGCGGGAATGCCGACCTTGCCGACGCCGGTTTTTGTCGGAGACGCCGACGGCCTGGATCCCAACCTGATACTGGCCGACATGATCTCGGCCTTTGAGGCGGCCGCGGGACGCACCTTGCGGCCGGCCCAGGTCGAACGGCTGTTAATCAATCTTTACGCCTACCGGGAATCGCTGGTGCGCAACGCGATTCAATACGCCGGAGAGCAAAACCTGCTGGCGTACGCCAACTTTCCGATGATTGACTATCTGGGCCAGCTCCTGGGCGTGACGCGCCTCGGGGCCCAGGGGGCGACCACGACGATTCAGTTCACGCTCGCCAACGCGCTCAGCGTCGCCTGCGTGATCCCGCAAAATACCCAGATCGGGACCAGCGACGGCCAATCCATATTCGCGACCGACGAGGCCCTGACGATTCCGGCCGGCGCGCTTACGGGCTCCGTGACGGCGACCTGCGCCACGCCGGGGCCGGGCGGCAACGGCTACCTGCCCGGACAGATCGACGTGCAGCTCAACCCGAGCGCGCTGGTCGCGTCGGCGGTGAACACGACGGCGAGCGCCGACGGCGCCTCGCCGGAAACGGACGCCCATCTGCGCGCGCGCATCCAGGCGGCGCCGAATCAATTCAGCGTCGCGGGACCGGCCGCGGCCTACCGCTACTTCGCCCTCGGCGCGGACCCTTCGATTATCGACGCGCAGGCGGTGTCGCCCGCGCCCGGACAGGTGAACGTCTATGTTCTCACCGGTCCGATCCAGCAGCAGCCGGCCGGCGCGCCGAATCCGGCGGGATTGGCCAACGCGAGCCTGATCGCCAAAGTGCAGGCCGCGATTTCCGCCGACGACGTGCGCCCGCTGACCGACACGGTGGCGGCGCTGGCGGTAACGGAGATCGATTATCAAATCAGCGGCACAATTACGCTGTACGCGGACGCCGACCCGGCGAGCACGATGGCGGCGGTCAACGCGGCGGCGCAAAGCTACGCGATCGCGCTGGCCGGACGGATTCAGCGCGACATCGTCCCCAGCCAGATCGTCGAAGCGCTGTCGGCCCCGGGCGTTTACGAAGTGACGCTGACGGAACCGCAGTATACTCAACTTCAACCCGGACAATGGGCGAATTGCGTGGCGATCGCGCTCAACCAGACGGTCGCGGCGCAATCGAGCTAGGGAATTCGCCGCACCGACGGCATCACCGATGGCGCACCTGAAAATACAACCCTCGATCGACGACGTCCGCTCGCGGGCGCTGCTGGAATTGATCGAACGCCTCGGCGCGCTCGACCTCACTCCGCTGCTGGTCTACCGCATCGACTCGGTTCCCGCGAGCGCGCTGATCGCGCTCGCCTGGCAGTTCGACATGCTGGCGCCGCGATGGCAACTCGGCGCGAACTCCGGCGAATCGATTGACGCGCTGACCGATATCGACGCGCTGACCGATATCGACACGCTGAGCTCGGCCGGAGGAATCGCGGGCCCCTCGGATTACGACTCGCTACGCGCGCTGCTCAAGGCCGCGATCCCGCTGCATCGCACGCGCGGCACGCCGTACGCGGTCAAGACCGCGCTCAAGTCGCTCGGCTGGACGGCGACGATCGCCGAGGGGCAATCGTCGTGGGGCGGCGCGAGCTGGCCGGCGAACGAAGGCTGGGCCGCCTTTCGCGTCTATCTGAATCTGGCGCCGGGCCAGGCGGTCGTCGCGGACGACGCCGGGCGCGCGATCGCGGCGATCAACTTCTTCAAGAACGCGCGCTCGTGGCTGGATTCGCTCTGGTTTGAGGCGGCGCCGATCGCCGACGCGCTTCCGCCGCCGAGCGATTTCGTGGTTTCGATCTTCGCCCAGCACGACGCGCTCGCCGCGCCGGCCGACTCGATCGCGGCGCCGGCGTGGCCGGTCCTCGACGCGAAGACGATCGCGCCGCGCTACGACGCGCATTTTATCCACGCCGGAATCACGTACGGCGCCAACGAGCCGGCCGTCGCCGACGCCGGCGTTACCGTCAACGGCGCGGCCATCGCCGCCGCCGAATGACCCAATGGTCCGGGATTCAACCGAGAGGCAAGCATGCGACCACAAGGAACGGTAAGGATCTTCAGGGACGGACGGCTGGTCTGCGAACGACGCAACTTGTTCGTCAACACGGGATTGCCGTGTCTGGCGAATCTGATCGCCGGCGTCACGGCCGGTCAATCCATCGCCGCCATCGGCTTCGGCTCCGGGAATAGCGCGCCCGCTCCCGGCGACGTCGGCCTGGGAGCGACGCCGGAGTACTATAACGCGATCGCGGGCCATTCGTTTCCATCGTCGGGCGCGGTGCAATTCAATTACGCGCTGGCAGCGACCGATTACGGCGCGAACGGGATGACGATTCAGGAGTTGGGGCTGTTCGCCAACGCGGGCGCGATCGCGCTCCCGGCCGCGATCGGCACGGCGAATCCGGCCTGGGCCGCGAGCGCCCCCGAGACCGTCGGCGCCCTGGTCGTGGACGGCAACGGCAATCTCCAGCGCTGCACCACCGCCGGGACGACTGGCGCGACCGCGCCCGCGTGGGCGACGACAATCGGCGCGACCACCAGCGACGGCACGGCGGTCTGGACGCTCGTGGCGACGCATTCCGCGCCCGGCCCGCTGATCGCCCACGTCGTCGTGCCGGCGTTCACATACGGAGGCGCCGGCAACTACTCGGGCACGTGGACGCTGACATTCTAGGGCGCGCGATGGCATCGAAGATGAACTTTCCCGCCGCCCTTCTTTCTTCGTCATGCCCGGACTTGATCCGGGCGGCCACCGGCATGGATTCGCGGGTCAAGCCCGCGAATGACGGAGAAAAACGTGCACCGACGATGCCTGGCGACGTGGATGCGCGGGTCAAGCCCGCGCATGACGAAAAAGGGACGCCACGCAATGACGATGCTTCTTTCCCGTCACCCTCGGGCGTTTCCGTTCAGTCAGCGCCGGGCGTTCTTTTTCAGTCAGCGCCGGGCGTCTTTTTTTCAGTCACCCTCGGGCTTGACCCGAGGGTCCGTCGGTATGGCCGCCCGGAGCACGTCCGGGCATGACGCTGGACCGCGCGAGGTGATCGATGGCAACCCTGATTGACGCGCCGGAATACACGGCGAACGAAGTATACGCAATTCAGTCGACCGACCCGGTCGAAGGCGCGGCCGCGGACGCGAGCTTCGGCGGAATCGGCCTGAGCAACCAGCCGCATCAGCAGCTCGCCAACCGGACCGCTTTCCTGAAGGGGCGGCAGGACACGAACGCCGCGAATATCGCGGTATTGCAGGCTTTCATGGCGGGTTTCGCCGGGTCGCTGCAGGCCAACGGCTACCTGGAAATTCCGCTGCTCGACGCTCAGCGCGGCCCGGTTGCGGCGATCGTGCAATGGGGATTCATGTCGCTTCCGGGAACGGGGATTTCCCAGGATACTGAATATTCAGTCAACTGGCCGATCCGGTTTCCCAACATGATACTCATTCCTCCGTTCGCCTCGAATTACTATCAGAAGACCAGCGGCGTGAACCTGGTGGTGTCGCCGGTGGCCTATTCGACCACGGGCGGAATCTTCGTCTACGACATTCCCGGCGGCGTTGCGCCGGGCCCGTGGCGCGAGATCACCAACGGTTTTTCCTGGCTTGCGATCGGCTTTTGACCGCGCCTCGAGCGGCCGCGCCGGAATGGAACCCACGATGGAGACTCATTTGAATAATTCGACACGCGGATACCGGCGCCGGTGGGCGGTTGTGACGGCGGCGGCGGCGATCGCGGTCGCCGCCTTCGCGGCGGCGCCCGGTTTCCTCCACGCGCAATTCCGTCCGATTCCCAACTATGTCGGAATCGGCGCGGGCCAACAGTTCCGCAACGACATCAATAATCATCTGTCGGGCGTCACGCCGATCGCCCCGCGCATGGTCAGCCTGCCGCTGGCGCAGTTGCCGACCGAGCAGGACGGCCAACTGTACTGGTGCGCCGATTGCCGGGAGACCGATCCCTGCGCCGGCGGCGGAAGCGGCGCGCTGGCGATCGGATTGGGCGGCCAATGGTCGTGCACGTCGGGGGCGAGCGTGGGCGGCGCCTTTCCGCTCACGGCCAACGTGTCGGCCGGCGGCTATCGCATCACCACGCTCGCGGCGAATTCGCAAAACGGCGACGCGCTGAGCCAGGCCCAATCGCATCTCAACGACCTCGCGGCGGCGACCGGTCCGTACAACATGAACGGCAACACGCTCATCGCCCTCCCCGCCGCCGCGTCGCCGGGAAATCCGCTGAGCTATCTGCAGACCGGCGCGATTCTGGATGGACTCGGCCTCGACGGCGCGGCGCTGACCAACATGGCCGCTGGAACCGCGCTCGGCCAAGGCCTCGCGTGGGGCCAGTCCGGCGCGCAACTGACGGTGAATCAACCCACCGGCGCGCTGGTTTCCCAAAGCAATATCGCGACCGGCCTGGTAACGACCGCGACGATCGCCGCGCCCGCGACGATCGCCAACGGCGACGCGCTGATCGCGGTCATCGGCCTGGACGGCTCCGCGTCCGAGACGATTACCGCGCCCAGCGGCTTCACGCTGATTCGCCAGGATGTCGGCAACGGCATGACGCAGGCGACCTACTGCAAGATCGCCGCCAGCGAATCGGGCAACTACGCCTTTTCGTGGAATAACACTTCCTACATGGCGGGCGGAATCGCCGTGGTGAGCGGAATCACCTGTACCGGCGCGGGCGGCAATGGCGCGACCGGAACCGGCGCGAATACCCTGACCGTGCCGGCTTTCACGGTCGGGACCGCCAACGATTTTGTGCTCGACGCGGGCACGATGAACGGCGGCGTCGCTTTCAATGGCCTTGGCGTCCCGGCGTGGAATCTCAATCAGAACGGAGCCAGCGCCAACTACTTCAGTAATCCGGGCATGAATGTCCCGGCGATCACCTTCACTGAAGGCGCGGGCTTCACCGCTAACGCCGTGGCGCAAACGATCGTGTTCGCGACCACCACGACGGTCGCCGACGCGCCGGTCGTGAACGGCCAGAACGGAGTCGCGCTGGGCGGCGTGACCGCGCAGGTCAACAAGGTGCTGAACGTGATGGCCGCGCCGTACAATGCGCAGGGCGACGGGATCACGGACGATTCCGGCGCGATTCAGCAGGCGATTTACGATGCGTGCGGCGGCGCTCCGCCGTTCACTTCGCGGTCCAATTTTTTCAACAACGATCCCAAGCCGACCGTCTACATTCCCGCCACGCCGAACGGCTTCGCGATCTACAAGCCGCTCCGCGTGCCGTGCCCGTATGCGCATATCAAGCTGGACCCCGGCGCGAAATTCGTCTGGGGGTTCGGCGGCGGCGATACTTTTATCGTCGAAGGCTGGGGCGCGGACAATCTGACCTACGGCCCCGCACTGGTCGGCGCGACCGGGCAATCGCTGAGCGGAGCCGGTTGTCAGGGCGGATTCCCGTCGAATACCAACTGCGGACCCATCGATCTTGACCGTTATCTGAACCGCGCCGGCGGCCAAGCCACCTTTGCAACGGCCAGCGCCAACGGTTTCGATATCGAGTTCTGGATGAAGGCGCTCGATACGGGCAGCTATAACGTCCTGTCGTCGGGGCCTTCGGGAGCGCCCGCCAGTGTTGGCTCGAATGGGATGTTTTCTTTCTACGACACGTCCGGGACCACGCTAACGCTGTCCGTCAACACGACCGGCGGCCTGGTGAGTATGTCCTGTAGCGGCCTGACGCTGACCAACGCGACCGACATCGCGCTTGACTGGGACAAGTCGAATTACCGGCTGTTCGCCGGCGGCACGCTGTGCCAGACGGTCGCGAGCACGAATGCGCCCGTGATGAATATCTGGGAAAATGCCTTCCTGCCGGACCGTGGTTCAACCCAGCAGTGGGGCGGCAGCGGCGGCTATCTCGGCAACGAGCCGCTCAACGGCTATCTCGATTCAGTGCGTTTCGAGAACCAGTCGTTGCATACGGCCAGCTATACGCCGCCGACCGCGAAATTCACCACCGACGGCAATACCTTCCTCTTGCTCAACTGGCCCGCTTCCCTGGACGGCACGCAGGCCGCTCAGGGGCCGAACGGCGCCACGATATATCTGACCGCCCTGAACGAGAATGAGGGCGCCTTCAATACCAACAACACGCTGATGGAAGGCGGCGAACTGTGCGGCGGCACGATTCCGAATGGGAACGCGGATACCAACGACGGCCTGTTCGTGGCCTGGTCGCCGCGTTCGACCTTCCGGGACATGAGTTGCAACGGCGGCGACTATCTCCCGTTCGACTTCAGCAACAACGATTTCTTCGTCACGGTGGAAAACAACTGGGCCGCTTTCGGCCACGCCGGGTTCAACTTCGGCAACGCCTTCAACAGTTCGCTGGCGATCAACAACGCCTCGGACAGCGCCGATCTCGCCTGTTTCATCGAAGCGGGCAATGAGTTTTTCGAGGACTACAACAACTGCACCGATCGCGGCGCGCTCTACTATTATGAACTGGTTACGGCGGCGTTCGGCGGCGGCACGATCGGCCATATGTTCGCCGACGCGGAAGCCGGCAACACGCGCCAGTTGGGCGGCCTCAAGATTCAGCAGATCGGCTTTCCGGTGTTGCTCGATCATGACGAGCCGAACACGCGCAACGGCGCGCCGTTTTTCGTGCTCGATCCGTCGTCGGCGTCGGTCACGCTGCTCGATCCGGCGTTCGACACCTACGGCGAAAGCGTGGGCGCGGCCGACCTCGTTCAGTTCACCTCCGCGCCGGGCGCGGGCAGCGCGCCGGTCAATATCATCGGCGGCAATCCCTTTCCGTCGGGCGTGCCGATCTCGAACTATCCGGCGTATGTGCAGACGGTCGGCGTGGTCAATACCGCCGGC